>CAMCQL010000056.1 GCA_945877005.1 Chryseobacterium gleum | reverse complement strand
GATCTAGCAGCACAAGTAATAACTGCATTAATAAAAAAGAACCCAACATTAGACACCAAACAAATAGAAGACGTAATCTTAGGTTGTGCAAATCAAGCAGGAGAAGACAATAGAAACGTAGCAAGAATGGCATCATTGCTTGCAGGAATACCTTTAGAAGCGGGAGGAGAAACAGTAAACAGATTATGTGCATCAGGAATGGCAGCGACAATGAATGCTGTACGTGCGATAAAAGACAATGCTGGAGATATATACATAGCTGGAGGTGTTGAACACATGACAAGAGGACCGTGGGTCATATCAAAAACATCCTCAGCATTTGGAAGAGACGCACAAATGTTTGATTCATCATTTGGGTGGAGGTTTATAAATCCAAAGATGGAAGAAATGTATGGAGTTGACAGCATGGGAATGACCGCAGAAAACTTAGCGGAAAAATACGCTATTTCAAGAGAAGATCAGGATAAATTCGCATATTGGTCACAACAAAAAGCCAGTAACGCAAAGGAGAATAAAATATTTGAAGAAGAAATAGTAAGTATAGAAATAGCACAAAAAAAGAAAGATCCAATAATATTTAGTGGTGATGAATTTATAAGAGCTAATACAACACTCGAAACATTAGCTAAACTACAACCAGCATTCAAAAAAGATGGTACAGTTACAGCAGGAAATGCATCTGGCTTAAACGATGGAGCAGCAGCCTTGTTACTAGCGTCTGACGAAGGTTTAAAACAACATAATTTAACTCCAAAGGTCCGCATTGTTGGAGGAGCAGTAGCAGGAGTAGAACCAAGAATTATGGGGATCGGTCCTGTAGCAGCTACACAAAAACTACTCCAAAGAACTGGCTTAAAACTAGATCAGATGGATGTACTAGAATTGAACGAAGCATTTGCAGCTCAAGTTCTTGCATGTACAAGAGCATTAGGAATCGCTGACAATGATCCAAGAATCAATCCTAATGGTGGTGCCATTGCATTAGGTCATCCACTAGGAATGTCAGGAACAAGAATCATTATGTCTGCTGCCAATGAATTAATCCGAACAAATAAAAGATATGCGTTAGCAACAATGTGTATCGGAGTTGGACAAGGTTATGCAGTGATACTTGAACGTTGTTAAACTAACACTTACAATCATAATTAAAAGACCGTTGTAACACAAAATACATACAAGAAATAGAATTACAACGGTCTTCTTAGTGACAAAGAATATATAAACTACTTTATATCCTTTTTAATCTCATTCAAAGCTTCGATAATCAAATCGAGCTCATACCCTTTAGACTGAAGATAAGTGACAACTTTAGCTCTTTTTTCATAGGGATTTTTAAGAGTAAGTGATGCTCCTTTTTTTTCTGCAAGAGATAATAAAACAGAATAGTAAACATCCGCATCCAGCGCAGACAAAGCATTGTTTACTAATTCTTTGGGGATATATTTTTGCTTTAGAAAATAGGTAATCTTAATCCTACCCCACTTTTTAATTGAAAACTTACCTGAAACAATTGAATCTGCATACCGTTGGTCATCAAGGAATCGATTCAGTGTTAAGTACTGTATAAGATTTTGCTCTTGATCGGAACTTAATTCAAAAGACTTCAATTTTAAAACAACTTCTGATGTACATCTGTCTTGATATGCACACCAGGACTCTAACTTTAACTTAGCTTCATTAAAAGTTAAATTGCACTTTGAATCCATTATCAAAGTGCAATTTCATCGTTGTTTTTATTTAAAAAAGAATATTGTAACAATTGATTTGCCACAACCCCTCTAACAGGAATCCATTTTTTGTATTTAATCAACCAATTTAATTGTTTAGAAAGAATACCTTTTTTGAAATAAGCTTCTAAGTATGGGTGAACTAATAATGTAACGCTAGGTTCGCGTTTATCCACTAATAAATAATCTAAATTCGTTTCAATTTCTTCTGCAAAAAGAATAGTTGCTTGTACTTCTCCTGTACCGTTACAGGTAGGGCAAGTCTCGTTTGTTTTTATTTCAGTCTCAGGGCGAACACGTTGTCGAGTAATCTCAACCACACCAAACTTTGAAGGAGGCAAAACATTGTGTTTTGCACGGTCAAACTTCATATGTTCTTTCAAGCGCTCAAAAAGAATCTTGTTGTTCTCTTTATCGTGCATATCAATAAAATCAATCGCTACAATCCCTCCCATATCTCTTAATTGAAGCACTCTAGCAATTTCTTCCGCAGCCTCAAGATTTGTAGATAAAGCATTGGATTCCTGCCCTTCAGCACCTTTCCTATTTCCGCTATTAACATCAATAACATGCATCGCCTCAGTATGCTCAATAATCAAATAACCGCCACTAGACAATGGTACTTTTTTACCAAATAATGTCTTTATTTGTTTAGATATGCCAAACTTTTCAAATATATCTATCTTACCATCGTATAGCTTAACTATTTTTTCACGTTCAGGCGCAATACCGACAACAAAATCACGAATTTCATTTGTTAACACTTCATTATTAACATGAATACTGCTAAAATCTGCATTTAAAAGGTCACGCAATATAGATGAAGTTTTATCAATTTCACCTAATACTTTTCGAGGAGGTGTTGCGTTTTTGAGATTTGCAAACATAACCTTCCACTTATCAATCAAGTTATTTAAATCCTGATGAATTTGTTCGACGGGTTTGTTTTCTGCAACAGTTCGTATTATTACGCCGAAATTTTTAGGTTTAATTTCAGATAAAATTGACTTTAATCTATCTCTTTCTCCAGCATCTTTTATCTTTTGAGAAATAGAAATTTTATCAGAGAAAGGAACTAAAACAATATATCTACCTGCAAGTGTAATCTCAGCACTTAATCTTGGCCCCTTAGTAGAAATTGGTTCTTTTGCAATTTGAACTAAAATAGGTTGAGTAGAAGAAACAACTTCTTCCATCTTACCTTCTTTAGGTATCTCTTTTTCTAATTTAAAATACATTAAATCAGAAACATTTTGCTTACCTTGAAGCGTATCTTTGGTGAACTTATTCAGCGAATTGAACTGTGGCCCTAGGTCTAAATAATGTAAAAAAGCATCTTTTTCATACCCAACATCCACAAATGCTGCATTCAAGCTACTAACAGTTTTTCTAACTTTACCTAGATATATATCCCCTACTGCAAAATCTGTCTGACCCTGTTCTTGATGCAATTCAATAAGCTTTCCATCACGCAACAAAGCAAGCCAAATTACCTCTTGACGGGTATCGACTATTAACTCTAAACTCACGAAAGCTTATATTAAATTAAAAAAAAAGATTTAAGCTTGCCAAACAACAAGCCTAAATCATACACTCATTCTAAAAAAAATTATTTTTTCTTTTTATGACGGTTTTTTCTTAATCTTTTTTTACGCTTGTGCGTAGCCATTTTGTGTCTTTTTCTTTTTTTTCCGCTTGGCATAACTATATGTATTAAATAATAAAAATTTGATCTAAATGTGTCTTAAAAAAAACACTCCTGCAATTAACAGGAGTGCAAAGATAAATTTAAATTTAAATTTATTTGTTAAATTAAAAATTAAATTTAATTGTTAAATAAAAATTATTTCAAAACAACTTTAGTTTTAACTTCGTCCATGAATACTTTTGCAGGTTTAAATGCAGGAATATTATGAGCAGGAATAATGATTGTCTCTTTTTTAGAGATGTTTCTTCCTGTTTTTTCAGCTCTTTCTTTAACGATAAAACTTCCAAATCCACGAAGGTAAACATTCTGTCCACCAGCCATTGAAGACTTAACAACAGTCATGAAAGTTTCAACAACCGTTTGAACTTCTAATCTTTCTAAACCAGTTTCTTCTGAAATCTGTGCAATTACGTCAGCTTTTGTCATTTTTTATATAAGTTTTTGATTTACAGTACAAATATAAAGAAGTTTTTAATTTTATATTTGTATATTAAAATTCAAGCAATTAAAAAATCTACTAATGAACAATTTCGACCTATCAATTTTAAAATGGTATCGACAAAACAAAAGAATTTTACCATGGAGAAACACTAACAATCCATACTTCATATGGTTATCTGAAATTATCCTTCAACAAACAAGGGTAGATCAAGGAATGAACTACTATTTGAAATTCATAAAAAACTTCCCTACCATTCAACATTTAGCTAATGCAGATGAACAAACAATTCTCTCAAATTGGCAAGGTTTAGGATATTATAGTAGAGCTCGAAATTTACATGCTACAGCAAAAGAAATAACCTCTAAACACAATGGGAATTTCCCCGATAAATATGAGGAAATATTGAAACTTAAAGGAATAGGTCCTTACACAGCAGCAGCTATTTCATCCTTTTCATTTAACTTGGTTCACCCCGTTGTAGATGGAAATGTGTTTAGAGTTTTAACACGCATATTCGATATTGACACTCCAATAGATACAAGTGAAGGTGTAAAACTAATCAATAAGATCGCGCATCAACTCATACCTTCTGAAAATCCAGGTGAATACAATCAAGCGATTATGGAATTTGGAGCGATTCATTGCACACCATCACAACCGAACTGTGACAACTGCATATTCTCAAATCAATGCAAAGCAAAGATCAATCAAACAATCCTTCAAAGACCAATTAAATCAAAAAAAATTGTCGTTAAAAAACGTTATTTTCATTATTTAGAAATATCAAACAAAGAAGAAATAATTCTTCATAAAAGAACAGAAGAGGATATTTGGAAACATTTATTTCAATTCCCACTAATGGAAAAAAACCAAAACGATGATCTTCAATTAATTAAAGTTCAACTTGAAAAAAAATTCAACCAACATATTCCAACTATACCTACAGCTCAAAAACATGTACTTTCCCATCAACATATCTTCACTTATTTTTGGCAAATAAAACTCAATAACAATATTTTAGAAACATTAAATAAAACCGATACTTTCATTGTTGTTAACAAAAATGAAATCAATAAATATCCTTTGCCTAGAGTGATTACTAAATATCTCGAAAACATTAATAAAATTGACAATTGAATTTATTATATTTGTGAAATAGGTCTAATTTTTCGGAGTTAAATATTCTTAATAAATGAATTCATTTCCAACACTAAATAAAGTAACGCTAATTGGATATGTTTTACAAAAACCTCAAATAAAATTTTTATCTAACTCTAATGCATTATGTAATTTTACTTTAGGGACCTTTGATTTAATTACTATTAACACAAAAAAAGAAAGAAAAAAAATAACAGATTATCACACAATTTCATGCTGGAATGAGTTTGCGAAAGAAATCTATAAAAACATTTCCGAAAATCAACTAATATATATTGAAGGGAAATTAAAACATCGAAAATGGACAAGTAAAGATGGCTTACTTCATGATCGAGCTGAGATTTTTCTCTCTTCCTATATACTACTTTCTGAAAATCAACTTAACGACACAATAAATGATGGTGTTTACCCAAATGAACAACCTGGTCAATCAAGTCAAGTAAACGGATTTGAATCAACAGAATTAGACAATTTACCTTTTTAAAATCAGATATGCTACTCGTTTCCACTTTTTTTACTTTCCCTATTTTATCTGGAATTTTTACAATCTTACTATTACTAACATGTTCAGCTTTAATTTCAGCTTCTGAAGTAGCTTTTTTTTCTTTGGAACCCACTGAAAAAGAATTGTTGAAAAATGAATCTGAAAAAGTTAATCAAAATGCTTTTAATTTATTAAACAACCCGAAAGATTTATTAGCGACAATTCTAATCGCGAACAATTTTGTAAACGTTGGTGTAGTAATTTTATCGACCTATCTTCTCAATGAAATATACCCCACTGTAACAGGAAATGAAACGATTCGATTCTTATTAGAAGCGGTATTAATCACAACAATCATATTACTTGCAGGAGAAGTAATGCCAAAAGTTTACGCCACAAAAAACAGCATTACCATCATACGATTAATGGCACAACCACTCAATATTATAGGAAGCATCCCTCCTTTTTCATGGTTAAAGAATTTTTTAACAAATGGAACAAATTTAATACATCGGTATGCAAAGCACAAGAATATAAAGGTTTCCTCTAATGAGTTAGAACAAATTCTCGCACTAACAAAAGAAAACAATACCCCTGAAGAAGAGCACAAAATTTTAGAAGGAATTGTAAAATTTGGCAATACAGACGTTAAACAAATTATGAAAGCTCGTATGGATATAGTTGCTTTTGAACACAATCTAAACTATCATGAACTATTGTTCAAAATTATTGAAGCAGGTTTTTCAAGAGTCCCAATTTACGATTCTACAATTGACAATATTATTGGTGTATTATACATAAAAGATCTTATACCCTACTTAAATGAAAACGATGAATTTGAATGGAAAAAACTAATTAGAAAACCATTCTTTGTTCCCGAAAACAAAAAGCTAGATGATTTACTTAAAGAATTTCAATTAAAAAAGATACATATGGCAATTGTTGTTGACGAGTACGGAGGTGCTGGAGGAATAGTAACTTTAGAAGACGTATTGGAAGAAATTGTTGGAGATATAACAGACGAATTTGATGAAAAAGAAGTAATATTCACTAAAATTTCTGATAACGAATTTGTGTTTGAAGGGCGCACTTCACTCGTTGACTTTTATAAAGTGATTAATATTGATGGGAAAGAGTTTGAAGCTCACAAAGGAGACATGGATACAATAGGAGGCTTTCTAGTAAACAAAGCAGGAAAAATACTTCGAAACAAAGAATTTATTGAATTTGAAGACTTTAAATTAATTGTAGAAACATCAGACAAAAAAAGAATTAAAACAATTCGAGTGATAAATCAAAATCCAATTATATCAAATGAAGAATAATTTGAAAATAATTGTTACAAGTCTTTCGCTATTCGGTCTGACTGCATGTAATGATGACGACAACTATATACCTAAACCTTCTTCTTACCTAAACACAAATTTCCCAGAACATGCATATGTGAAATTTGATGCATCGTGTCCTTATACTTTTGACATTTCAAAAGCTTATACTTTAAGAAATGTCTATGAAGGAAAAAAATTAACATGTCACAAAGACATCGTTCTTGGTCCGCTCAACGGAACATTACATTTTTCATACATAGACATTGAAAAACCTTTATCGGAATACATTAATTTTTCGATCAATAAAGTAGACGAACATAAAATTAAAGCATCCGCTATCGAGGACGGGCAAATTATAAACAAGAAAGAAAAAGTATACGGTACTTTCTTTGAACTTCAAGGTAATGTAGCCTCACCTTTTCAATTTTATCTTACTGATTCTATTTCTAGATTTGTAAGCGGAGTAGTCTATTTTAATTCACCACCAAATTACGATTCAATTAAACCTAGTTTAGACTACTTAAAACTTGACTTGGAAAGACTTTTCTCAAGCTTTAAATGGAAATATTAATCAACTAGTAACCAAAATAAACAGGTAAAAAAACGAATAACACTTATTTAAAATAAACTTGAATTACTTAAATAAACATATTAAGTAATAAAAAATCGCTGCAAATAACGCGCTTACAGGAATAGTTAAAACCCAAGCCCACAATAAGTTAATTGTAACCCCCCATCTTACAGCACTTAAACGTTTTGTAGCTCCAACTCCAATTATAGATCCTGTAATAGTATGTGTTGTAGATACCGGTATCCCCATTTGACTTACTGTAAACAGTGTTAAAGCTCCTGCCGTTTCAGCACAAACACCTTCCAATGGAGTAACTTTAGTGATTTTAGACCCCATTGTTTTAACAATCTTCCAACCACCAAACAAGGTTCCAATACCAATCATTAAATAACAACCGAAAGAAATCCAACCTGGGAAATCAGAATTAACTTTTGTCTTAAGTTTATAACCTAGCTTCAATTCTCCTTCAGAAACATAACTAGCAAATAATCCTGCATTCGCATACTTTTCGTTCAATTCATTTTTATGAAAAATCAATTGATTTAAACTATCATCGTAAATATCGTCACCTCTAGTGTAAACTTTAAGTTTATTTAAACTCTCTTCGGTTTTATCAAACGAAGAAAATAATGACCCCGCTTTGTAAGATGAATTAATTTTTTCATTCTCAAAAATTACCTCTTGAGTTTTTGCATCAATTATTTTTTCACCATCAGCATAGTAAACCACAGAATCTAAAACTCCGAACTCTGGCTTATACTTTTCTTTTTTTCCTTGGTCATTTGTAAACTCTACTTGCATTAACTCAGACACTTTAAAATGCTCCGATATTGGAGCGGACAATTTTCCGTCTCTCCCCATGTTAGCATACACCATTAAAGCAGCACATATAATTCCCATTACTTTTTGAGAATCTGCTCCACCGTGTCCCAATGAAAATGCCGCAGACGACAATAATTGCAACTTTTTATACATGTTAGATTCTTTAATAGCAGTTTGCTTTTTACCATGAACCAACATATAATAAATGTATGCAAGAATAAAAATTCCTAACATTACTAAAACAATGTACATCATGATCGGTTTCATATCCATGTATTCAACCATGTAATCCATCAAAAAGTACAAGCCTACGGAACCTCCAATTATCACAAAAAACTTGAGCACAAATTGTCGACTCATGGTAACCAAAGCTATAATAAAAGCAATAACTCCACCTATTATTGGCGCTAAGAAAATAAATAAAATAACTGGTATAATTTCATCCATAGCTACAACACGAAAACCAGCATGAGCTACAGCAGCTCCAGCAAACCCACCAATCAAGGTATGAGAAGAGGAGGAAGGGATTCCCAACCACCAAGTAAATAAGTTCCATGTTGTTGCAGCAAGTAAACCAGCCAAAATCACCCATAGATCTATCGCTCCACTATCAACAGTTTTAGCAACAGTGTTTCCTACACTCATATCAAAAACCCAAAAAGCAAGTACATTAAATGCTGCTGCCCAAATAACAGCTTGAAACGGAGTCAAAACTTTCGTGGAAACAACTGTAGCAATTGAATTCGCTGCATCATGAAAACCATTGACCAAATCAAACAAAAGTGCAATAGCAATAACAATCAATAATAATATAAACATAATCCTATGTTTTAAGTGAATATAAATTAAGCGTATTTAACAACAATAGATTCCATAACATTTCCTGCATCCTCACATTTATCAGTAACTTCTTCCATTACTTGATAAATCTCTCTTTTCTTAATTAAAGTTTTGATGTCCGATTCATTTTCAAATAAATTTTCAATACTCAAATCAAAAATGTCATCTACCTGATTTTCAATACCATTAATTTTAATTACACACTCTACAACTTTTTGAATATTTTTTAAGTTCCTTAATTCAATAACAGCAGAATTTACTGACAACACTGATTCTTTAATTGCATCAGCCATCTTTTTAATTCCCTGATCATTCGTTGGTTCTATTTTATAAAAATTAATTTTTTTAGCAGCAGCATATATGTAATCAGCAATGTCATCTAAAGCTGTAGCTAAACTGTG
>CAMCQL010000055.1 GCA_945877005.1 Chryseobacterium gleum | reverse complement strand
TCTGAAGTCCACAAGGTCGTCTGCAATCCATACTGTGTAGAGTTTGCCATCATTAACGCTTCCTCTTCTGTATCAAAAGGAGCAATTGTAACCACTGGACCAAAAATTTCTTCTTGGTTGGTTCTGCAATTATAAGCAAGACCTTCAATTACCGTAGGACGAATGTAATAACCGTCTTGATAAGGAGCGTCTAAAATTACTCGTTCACCACCTGTTAATATTGTTCCTCCCTCTTCTTTTGCTAATTCTATATACGACAAAATTTTCTCCATATGAGGCTCTGATACCACAGCACCTAAATTAGCTTTTGGATCCGAAGGATAAGAAACAACCGATTTCTCAACTTTTGAAACAAAAGCTTCTTTGAATTTATCATAAATCGATCTTTCCACTAAAATTCTCGAACCACACAAACAAATTTGACCTTGATTTGCAAAAGACGAACGAATTGTTGTGCTTAACATTTCATCAAAATCACAATCTGCAAAAATGATCACTGGATTTTTACCACCTAATTCAAGTGATAATTTTTTGAACATAGGAGCGGCAGTGCGTGCGATGTATTCTCCAGTTTTAGTTCCTCCTGTAAATGAAATCGCCTTAATCTTAGGGTGTTTGATGATCGCATCACCAACGCGATGTCCTAAGCCATGAAGTATATTCAATACACCATCAGGTAATCCAGCTTCTTTTGCTACCTCTCCTAATAAATACGCAGTATAAGGAGTAATTTCAGATGGTTTTGCAATCACACAGTTCCCAGCAGCTAAAGCAGGTGCAATTTTCCAAGAGAATAAGTACAATGGTAAGTTCCAAGGAGAAATACAACCCACAATACCAATTGGTTTACGTAGTGTGTAATTTAACCCCAATCCTTCCATATAATGGGATTCAGAGGAAAAATGTGTAATTGCGGTTGCAAAAAAATGAAAATTTGAAACAGCACGAGGTATGTCGACATGTGCAGCCAAAGTCACTGGTTTTCCATTGTCCCTTGATTCTGCTTGAACAAATTCATCCATTCTATTTTGAATCCCTTCTGATAAACGCACCAAAATTTGACTTCTTTCTTCAGTTGACATTTTAGACCAAATTGGAAATGCTTTTTCCGCAGCATTTACAGCTACCTCTACGTCTTGTTCATCTGAATCTGGAATGTAAGAATACACTTTACCAGTTGCGGGTTCAATATTGTCTATGAACTGACCACACAATGGATCTTGATATTTTCCATCTATATAATTCTGTAACTTTTTCATCTATAAATAATTTGATTTAAAAACTAACTAATACTTATTCAAATAAGTTAAGTCCTTATCTAAATACGGATTATTAATCTTCTATCGTTTTTGCAGTATAGCCTAAAATTTTCAAATAATCATTTGCTGTTTGTTCTTCAGAAAATAATTCTGTTTTAATCACCCCGTTTTCATCTCTTTTTATTAAGATATGTTTTGGTTCAGGAATCAAACAATGCTTCAAACCTCCAAAACCTCCAATCGTTTCTTGGTAGGCTCCTGTATTAAAGAACCCGATATACAATGGCTTATTCTTATTGAATTTCGGTAAATAAATAGCATTTGAATGCTGTTCTGAATTGTAGTAATCATCGCTATCACATGTCAATCCACCTAGCAATACTCTTTCGTAATCATCGTTCCAACGATTGATTGGCAACATGATAAAACGTTGATTAATTGCCCAAGTATCAGGTAAATTGGTCATAAATGAGGAGTCTATCATATTCCATTTTTCCCGGTCATTTTGTTGTTTTTGATGCAATACATTAAAAATTGCTCCACCACTCTCTCCTACCGTAAATGAACCAAATTCAGTAAAAATATGTGGTTCTGGAATATTATTGTCTGAACAAACGCGTTTTACTTGGGTTAAAATTTCTTTGACCATGTAAGCATAATCAAAATCGAAGGCCAATGACTTTTTAATCGGAAAACCTCCACCAATATTTAAAGAATCTAAAGAAGGACAAATCTTCTTTAAGTCACAATAAACCCTTAATAGTTTTGTTAATTCGTTCCAATAATAGGCTGTATCGTTGATTCCTGTATTGATAAAGAAATGTAACATTTTAAGATTCACACGAGGATTACTTTGAATCACTTGTTTATAAAACGGAACGATTTCCCTATAACGAATCCCTAACCGAGAAGTGTAAAATTCAAACTTAGGCTCTTCTTCTGAAGCAATTCTGATCCCCAAATTAAGCTCTTGCTGAGAATCCTCTGTGGCAGTAATTAAATCGTGAACTTCTTGGATATTGTCTACAACAGGAATAATTTTCAAATCCGTCTCGTCCATTAATCGTGCAATATTAGAAATGTATTGCTCTGGTTTAAAACCATTACAAATCACAAATCTCCCATTCCCTAATTTTCCAGTCTGGTAAAGTGTTCGAACAATGTCGATATCAAAAGCGGAAGATGTTTCAATGTGGACGTCATTTTTCAATACCTCATCTAAAACAAATGCAAAATGAGAACTCTTCGTGCAATATGAGTAATAATAATTCCCCATATACCCTATGTTATTCATCGCTTCTCTGAACCAGCCTTTCGCGCGTTGAATGTTGAAAGTGATCTGTGGCAAATAATTGAATTTCAATGGCGTACCATATTGTTCAATCAATCCCATTAAATCAATTCCGTGAAAAATTAACCGATCATCCTTTAAGTTAAATTCGTCTTGCGGAAAATCAAAAGTTTGGTCGATTAAATCAATGTATTTAGTTCTCATTCATAAAAATATTTCGATACAAATTTGCCCTAAATAATTGAGTTTAGAAAGAACAAATTAAAAAAATATAGATAAAAAGAAGTATTCTAGTAATTTTGAAATAAATTGGATAGGAAGACTATTTATCTATACTCAATCTTACGGAATGTTTTTTGAAACCTATGGTTTAATCGGTTTGTTTTTTGCCTCGTTTCTAGCGGCAACGATTCTCCCTTTTAGCTCGGAAGCCGTTTTAACTTTCTTTCTGCTGAATGGTGTTGACCCATGGGTATGCTTAGCAATTGCAACACTAGGGAACTCGTTGGGCGGTAGCACAAATTATTTTATAGGCAAAATGGGAACAACTCGATGGCTTCAGAGAATTGGAATCAAAGAGCATCAAATTCAACAAAAAGAAAACTGGTTTATTAAATATGGAAATTGGCTCGCTTTTTTTTCATGGTTGCCAATTATAGGAGACCCTTTAATGGTAGTTTTAGGATATTTTAAAAGTCCAGCAATGAAAACATTGACAACAATGGTGATCGGAAAACTACTACGATACCTGTTTATAATTTGGGGAGTACAACTACTCAAATTATATTTTTAAAAATTTATGGGGAGTTCTAAAAATTAGATTTTTCGAGGCAAAAAAATTAAAGCCGTAGAATATTCTAGGATTTGAAGTTTGAAGTTGAACAAAGAAAAAAAGCAATTTTTTGAGATCCCCCTTATCTAATTAAACCAAGCTATAACTTTTCAAGCACCGTATTTAAATCGGTATAGGAAAATTTAAATCCACTCGAACAAATTTTATCATTTGAAATTTTCACACCGTCCAGTACAAGTGTAGCTTGTTCACCAAGCAATAATCGCATCATAAAAGGTGGGATAGCAGGCAAGAAAATTTTACGATGCATCGCATGAGCCAATACGGTTGTAAATTCTTTATTGGTAGTATTGTTAGCGACTGCATTAAACACTCCTTCTAAGGAATTTTTAAGAATGAACTCAACCATTTTAACTAAATCCTTCCAATAAATCCAAGGAATCCATTGTTCTCCACTTCCAATAACGGCCCCCATACCAAAATGAATCGGTTGCTTCATTTTAAGTAAGAACCCACCATCGTTGTCAATGACAGGACTGATTCGCAATTTACTCACCTTGCACTTAGATGAAAATAGGTCTGCGGAATGTTCCCATTGTTGCACTATCTGAGATAAAAAATCAGTACCGAAAGGAGATTCTTCGCTGTAAACTTTTGATGCGTCTTCAAATCCATAACAAGAGACACCTGAAGCAGAAATGAAATGTCTCAACTGGGGCATGTTTGAAGATACTTCGAATAAAAATTGAATTGGTTCAACGCGAGAACTTAATAATTCTTTTTTTCGATCTTCCGTCCAACGTTTTTCACCAATAGATGCACCAGTTAAATTAATTAGGTGTGTTACTTTTTCCAAAACAGAAAAATCAATTTTCTTTTTGTTCGGATCCCAATAGATATCGGTTTCTAATTTAGGTGTACGAGTCAACACACCCACTTGGTATCCTCGTTCGTACAAATATTCAGATAACTTTCTGCCAATTAACCCACTACCACCAGCTATTAAAATATAAGAAGTTTCCATAGTTTATGAACATTTAGATAGTGTAATTTGTTTAAAATTTTGTTTTTGCCATTCGAAGAATAATATCAAAACATTGCTCAGCACTTTTATTCCAATCAAACAATTTCCCTCTGCTTAAACTTTTACTTGCTAATTCCTCTCTTAAATCATCCTGATTTGCAATAAGATGTAACTTCTGAGTAATTTCTTCTACTGAAAAAGGATCCACATATATTGCAGCAGTTCCAGCTACTTCAGGCAACACAGAACGATTTCCTGCAATAATTGGGACACCGCATTTCATCGCTTCAACCAAAGGTATACCAAAACCTTCAAAATAAGGAACATAAACCAAACATGCCGCAGCGCCCATCACCTGGGTTAACCTTTCGATTCCCAAATACCCCATAAAATGAATGTGTGCATTTTGATTTTTAGCAATTTCAGGATCGTTTTTCCACATCGGAGTGCCTACAATTACTAAATCATTTGTTCCTCCTTCTTTTTGATAATTTAAATATGCGGACAGTAATCGTTTTAAATTTTTTCGGGGATGTAATGAACCAACAAATAAAAAATACGAATTTCCGCTTGTTAAATTCGCTCTAATTTTTTCTTTCACTGATTCTTCCAATGGAACATATAATTCAGAAGCACTGTTCCAGACAGCAGAAATCCTTGAAGGAGCTATCGAATACTGTTGAATGATGTCCTGCTTTGAAGTTTCGGAAACTGTTATTATATGTGCAGCTTTTCGAGCAAATCGCGGGAAAAAGTAATTGTAATATTTTCGCACTAACCAAGGCACATCTTTTGGATAATGTTCAAAATTCAAATCGTGAATTACGGCAACCTGGGGTATTGTAGTTCGTAAACTCAGGTACCCATCTGGTGAAAAAAAAACATCAGCTTTGTGTTTTTTTAATGCGCTAGCAACAGCAACCTCAAACCACCATACAAATAAAAAAGGATGTCTAGCAGCTGGACGTAATACGATCGGCTCGACATTTTCAGCAAAAATAAAGTGTTGTTCGTAAGGACGATCAAAAAAAAATAAAAACGTATGTTCCGGATGTTTTTCAACCATACGTTTTACAATTTCATAGGTATACCAACCAAACCCCTCCATTTTGTGAGCTAACAAAAACCGAGTATTAATTGCTATTCTCACAATCTAACTTTACTAATTACCTGATTTCACCTCCTGCTCCGAACTCTTTTTCAGGAGACACAAAACTTAATTCACCTTGAGCATTCTCCGCCATAAGTATCATCCCTTGCGACTCAACCCCACGAATTTTTCTAGGCTCTAAGTTTAATAAAACAGATACTGTCTTCCCTACCACTTCTTCAGCCGTGTAATACGATGCTATACCAGAAACAATCGTACGAACATCAATCCCTGTCTCAACAGTTAATTTTAATAATTTATCTGCTTTTGGAACTTTTTCTGCGGCTACAATTTTACCTAATCGAATATCAAGCTTTGTGAAATCGTCAAATGATACCGCTTGTTTTTGTGGGGGTAAATCCACTGCAGCAGCTCCACTTGGTTGACTCATTTTCAAAAATTCCACTTCATTTTCTACGAGCGTATCCTCAATTTTAGGAAATAAGATTTCAGGTTGGTTCGTTAAATGTCCTTCTATTAATAAATCAGATTGACCGATGGTTTCCCAATTCCCCAAATCAAGGTTCAAAAACGACCTTAATCTTAATGCCGTTGCTGGAAGAAATGGTTCTAACAACAAACTTAAATTTGCAGTAATTTGCAATGCAATGTTCATGATTGTTTCAACACGCGCTGGATCCGTCTTTATCAATTTCCAAGGCTCATTATCAGCAAGATACTTGTTTCCTAATCGTGCTAAATTCATGACTTCGGTTTGAGCTTCCCTCAATTTATAAGCATATACTAACGCTGCTACTTTCGACGGGAACGCTGCAATTTCAGATAAAACTCTATTGTCTTCCTCAGTAGTTGCGCCTCTCGCAGGAACTTTTCCGCTGTAATATTTTTGAGTAAGAACTAAAGCTCTATTGACAAAATTCCCTAAAATATCTGCCAACTCATTATTTACTCTTGCTTGAAATTCTTTCCAAGTAAATTCACTGTCTTTACTTTCTGGTGCTATTGAAGTTAACACAAACTTTAATTCATCGATTTTGGACGGGTAACGTTCTAGATATTCGTGTAACCAAACTGCCCAATTTCTGGAAGTTGAAAACTTATCCCCTTCTAAATTTAAAAACTCATATGCTGGAACGTTATCAGGTAATATTAAATCACCGTGATCCTTAAGAAGGATAGGGAAAATAATGGCATGAAAAACAATATTATCTTTTCCAATAAAATGCACTAATTTTCGATCGCCTGTCCAATAATCTTTCCAGTCTTTATTGTGATCTAATGCCCATTGTTTGGTGGCAGAAATATATCCAATCGGAGCATCAAGCCAAACATACAATACTTTTCCATCCGCTCCTTCGATTGGAACTTTTACTCCCCAATCAAGATCTCGAGTCATCGCACGAGGTTTTAACCCATTATTTATCCAAGACATGCATTGACCTACGACTTGATTTCGCCAAGTTTTAGGATCATGTTGTTTTACACCATCTAAAATCCCATCTTGAATCCAAGATGTTAACCATTCCTCATGTCGATCCATTGGAAGAAACCAATGCGAGGTAGATTTCAATACAGGTTTTTTTCCACTCAAGGTTGAAATTGGATTTATTAAATCCGTTGGACTTAATGCTGACCCACATTTTTCACATTGATCACCGTAAGCGTTTTCATTGTGACAGTTTGGACATTCTCCTAAAATATATCGATCCGCTAAAAATTGTTGGTATTCTTCATCAAAATATTGTTCTGTCGTTTCCTCAATAAACTTTCCATTTTGTTCTAACTTCAAAAAGAAGTCTTGTGCAGTTTTATGATGGATTTCTTCGGAAGTACGATGAAATATATCAAAGGAAATTCCGAATTTCTGAAATGATTCACTGATAACTTTATTGTATTTGTCTACAATTTCTTTCGGTGTTATTCCTTCTTTTTTTGCTCTCAATGTAATTGCAGCACCATGTTCGTCACTTCCACAAATAAAAGCAACGTCATGTTGATTCATTCGAAGAAAACGCACAAAAATATCAGCAGGTAAGTAAACACCAGCAACATGTCCTAAATGAAGGGGCCCATTTGCATAGGGCAAAGCTGCTGTTACAGTAAATTTATCTTTAGTCATAAATGAATGATTTCGTTGTAAACAAATGTAAGAAAAATCAGTGTATTTTAATTCAAAATCATAATAACTTAAAAATCAAGTAATTAATTTAAAAAGAATTATCATTTCAATCTACTACATTATTATTTCAAATTAGAATGGCCAACTTTAGAATAAAAAAATAGCGCTACGAATAGCGCTAACACAAAAATTAGTTTAAAAAGAAATTTAAGATTTTAAACCTGCCTTTGTCCAAGAGCCTTTTAAATATTTCTGATAGGTAAATCCATTAGTTTCTCGAATTTTTTCATAATTCAAATAAATAGTACCATTAATAAAACGTATTTGGTCTTTCTCTATGTCCTTGATAAAATCATCTTTCGTCGTAATCTTCAATGCTGATGTGAATCCACCATTCCCTGGTTGACCAACTACCATGTATTGTCCTTGAGGTGATTCAACGAAACCTTGAAAAGTGGGAGTATACTCTCCTTTTTGATTGATTATTGCCAAAGCGTTGTCAACTGAGATAATTTGTCTTGGAACTGCCTTAAATTCTGCTTTTTTTAATAAGTCTTCATACTGAGCGCTTCGTTGCTTCGTTTTCAAGCAATCACCACTTGGACTGTAGTAGGAAATCTTTTCTATGTATTCATCTGCATCAGGACGTTCCAAATAAACTTGTCTTGAACAAAATGTTTTTCCGTCCAATACATAAAAATAATTGATTCCACTCGGCCCATTATTTTTCTCTTTAAATGTTTCGTCCAAGCGAATGAATTCATTTTCTTTATTCATATGAGCGTCCACATGTTCAAATGTTCCATCTTCCTTTGTATAATCCAAAGAGCTCGCAACACTACCAAATGCTAAAATAAACGTGTCAATCTCATTCATTTGTTTATCAAAGGTGGATTCATTTTTTAGTTCGTGTACGACTAAATTTTTCTCTGATTTTTTTTGAAGCTTAGAGGATGTTGAAGGCTTACAGGCAACAAAAAAAAGTGCGGTAAGCGCAAAAAAGAAGTAGCTGAGTATTTTAGTTGGTTTCATGATTTTTTCTTCAAATTTAAAAAGAATGTTCTATATCTCTATTCAGACACAAATGAAAAGAATCAAAAAAGTTCCTTTCAACTATTTAAAACGAAAAAGTTCGCGACTTATTGTATCGCGAACTTTAACATGGGAATCAAGTTTGAAAACTTATTATTTTTTCTTTTTGTCTTTCTTATCGTCTTCCTTTTCTTCAGAAGCAGCTTCTTTTTCTTCTTTTTTCTTTTTCTCTACTTTAAGCGCTTTGTCTTTTTCAAGTTTCACTTCGTCGGCTTTCAATTTTTTCAAATCTTCCTTTTGCTTCAATTGATCTGCTTTCTTTTTTTCTTTAGCTGCTTTCTCTGCAGCCTTGTCTTTAGCCGCTTTTGCTTTGGCCATTTCTTCATCATCAGCAGCCAATGTTTTTTCATCTTCGATAAGAGTAGCTTCATCTAATTTTATCGCTTCTTTATCCGCTTTTATTAATTCCTTTTTTGCTTCTTTGCTTTCAACTTGATTGAAAGACCAATTAGAAATTAGAATGAAGCACGCAAATAGTAATATCGTTTTCATAACTGTAAGTATTAAGTGTATTTCTTAAATATAGTAATTTAATTCAAAAAACCAACCCTTCTTTACTTATAAAAATTCATTTCATCGATGTACTTCAAAACTTCTGGTGCCAAAAGATAACGAATGTCTTTTTGTTCTTTAATTGCTTTACGTATGTATGTAGAAGATAATTTCAACAATGGTAAATCTGAACAATACGTTGCGTTGGGATAACGACTTAATAAATTATCAATAGAAAATGATGCATCAATGGACGCTAACTGCTCGGAGTGAGTCATCGCACGTGGATAAATGTATAAGTTATAATTTGCAACAATTTGTTCGTAGTTTTTCCATTTGTCAAGCGTCAGCAAGTTGTCTTCCCCCATAATCAAACTGAAGGTATGGTTTGGGTATTTTTCTTTCAAATACACCAATGTATCAATGGTATAATTTGGTTTTGGCAACTTAAACTCTATGTCTTTTGCAACCAACTTTGGATGGTCTTCAACAGCAATATTTACCAAGGCCAATCGATGATAATCCGCTAATAAATTCTTATTCTGTTTAAAAGGGTTTTGAGGGGTTACAACCATCCAAACTTGTTCCAAATCTGTATGGTTGACCATATGATTCGCAATGATTAGATGTCCGATATGAATCGGATTGAACGTCCCAAAAAATAACCCTATTTTCATTGATTATGCAAAAATTGAGCGACTAATTGTTCAGCTTTTTGACA
>CAMCQL010000054.1 GCA_945877005.1 Chryseobacterium gleum | reverse complement strand
GTTGTCGAATAATTGAATAACAATGAAATGACAGATTTAGCACCTGGAACTAATTCTCTAGGGTCTAGACGTTTGTCGAAATGATTACTCATATACGACATGTTTCCATGTTTTTCGCTTTTTAACCAAGCTTCAAAAAGTGGAGCTTCGTCTTTTAAAAAATCAGCTTTTGAAATGCCACAATATGAAAAACCATAATCGTAGGATTTTTCTTTGATCAATTTAGAAATTACATCATTAGCTTTCATCTAATTGCTAAAATAAGCCACCTTGAATATAATCAAGTTTTTTACCGAGATGTATGTATGCTTTTTCAGTTGCTTTTCGACCACGTTGTGTGCGTATCAAAAAACCTTCCTGAATTAAAAAAGGTTCATATACTTCTTCCAAAGTACCTGCATTTTCTCCAATTGCTGTCGCAATTGTTGTTAACCCTACAGGACCACCTTTAAATTTATCAATGATTGCAAGTAATATACGATTGTCCATTTCGTCAAGTCCATACTTATCTACATTTAAAGCTTCTAATGCAATATTTGTAATTTCTTCATCAATTACCCCCGTACCTTTAATTTGGGCAAAATCTCTAATCCTTCTTAGTAAAGAGTTAGCTATACGAGGAGTTCCTCTACTTCTACTTGCGATAGAATAAGCAGCATGATCATTGATTTGAATTTTAAGTAAATCTGAAGAACGTTTAACGATTGAAGTTAAAGTTTCAGAATCATAATACTGCAATCTTGAATTAATTCCAAATCTGGCTCGTAAAGGTGAAGTTAATAATCCCGAACGTGTAGTTGCGCCAATTAAAGTAAACGGATTTAATGCAATTTGAACTGTTCTAGCATTTGGACCACTATCAATCAAAATATCAATGACATAATCTTCCATCGCTGAATAGAGATATTCTTCCACTACAGGACTTAAACGATGAATTTCATCTATAAATAACACATCTCCTTGTTCTAAATTCGTTAGCAATCCAGCCAAATCTCCAGGTTTATCTAAAACTGGACCGCTAGTTACTTTAAAACCGACACCTAATTCATTTGCAATAATATTGGCTAAGGTAGTTTTACCTAATCCTGGAGGTCCATGAAGTAATACATGGTCTAATGGTTCATTTCGTTTAAGTGCAGCTTGAACAAATATTGATAAATTATCGACAACTTGAGGTTGACCCGCAAAATCATCTAGTTTTTTTGGTCGTAAAACTTTGTCATAATCATTATCATGTGGTTTAGATGCCTCCTGACGATAATCAAATGATTCTTCTTCCAATTGTATTATTATTAAAGTACAAAAATAAAAAAGCCCTTTGTGAAAATATCAAAGGGCTGAAATAAAAAATAAAAGATTAATGATCCTCTTCACCATCAGCTAAAGGAACGATTTGAGGAATAAAATCATCCTCTGCTCCAGGTTTAGAATAATCATAAGGCCATCTATGAACAACAGGCAAAGCACCTGGCCAGTTACCATGAATATGATCAACTGGTGTTGTCCATTCTAATGTATTAGATTTCCAAGGATTTTGTACTGCTTTTGGACCTCTGTAAATACTGTAAAAGAAATTGAATAAAAATATAGCTTGACCTACAGCTGCAATAATTGCAAAAACTGTAATTATCACATTTAAATCCATAATCATTTCGAATGATTGCGTATCAAATTCACCATAAACAGAATAATCATAATACCTTCTAGGGGCACCTGCTAATCCAACAAAGTGCATTGGAAAAAATACTCCATAAGCTCCAACTAAAGTTACCCAAAAATGAGCATAACCTAAACGAGTATTCATCATTCTACCATACATTTTTGGGAACCAGTGATATACACCACCAAACATACCGAAAACAGCAGACATACCCATTACTATATGGAAGTGAGCAACCACAAAATAAGTATCATGGATTGCAATGTCCAAAGCTGAATCGGCAAGAATAATACCTGTTACACCACCAGTAATAAATGTAGAAACTAAACCAATAGCAAATAACATAGCAGGTGTAAACACTATACTACCTCTCCACAAAGTTGTTAAATAGTTAAAAACCTTAACTGCTGATGGAATTGCAATTAGTAATGTGGTAAATACGAATACACTACCAATAAATGGATTCATTCCTGTTATAAACATATGGTGACCCCATACAATGAAAGATAAGAAACCAATTGCTAAAATAGAACCAATCATTGCACGGTATCCGAAAATTGGCTTTCGAGAATTAGTAGAAATGATTTCAGAAGACAAACCTAAAGCTGGCAATAATACAATGTATACTTCTGGGTGACCTAAAAACCAAAACAAATGTTGGTATAATAAAGGAGATCCTCCATGATTTTCTAACATTTCACCACCAACAATAATATCAGATAAATAGAAACTAGTACCAGCTAATCGGTCCATCATTAATAATAGAGCAGCAGATAATAAAACTGGGAAAGATAAAACACCTAAAATTGCTGTAACAAAAAACGTCCAAATAGTTAAAGGCATTCTAGTCATAGACATACCAGTTGTTCTTAAATTTATAACTGTTACAATGTAATTTAAAGAACCAATTAAAGAACCAGCAATAAACAAAGTCATTGAAGCTAACCATAGTGTCATACCTAAACCAGAACCTTCAACTGCTTGAGGTAATGCAGAAAGGGGAGGATAAATTGTCCATCCTGCCATTGCAGGACCTGTTTCAATAAATAATGAAATCAACATGATCACAGAAGAGACAAAAAACAACCAAAAAGAAATCATATTTAGAAATCCAGTGGCCATATCCCTTGCTCCTAATTGCAATGGAATTAATAAATTAGAAAAAGTTCCAGATAAACCACCCGTTAACAAAAAGAATACCATAATAGTACCATGAATAGTGACTAATCCTAAGTACATATTCTCTTTCAAAACACCACCTGGAGCCCAAGTTTCACCTAAAAATAAAGATAGAAAATCAGAACTTTCTCCAGGCCAAGCTAACTGAATACGAAATAAAATGGATAATAACATTGCAACCAATCCCATAAAAACAGCAGTAATTAAAAACTGCTTACCAATCATTTTATGGTCTTGACTAAAAATGTACTTTGAGATAAAACTTTCTTCATGATGATCGTGATGAGCATCGTGATGTCCGTGAGAATCGTGAGTAATTGCTGACATTATATTATTTTTAAATTGTTATTAATTAGTTGCTAATTGAGTTGAATCAGATGCAACAGCTGGTGCTGGTGCTGCTAAAAATTGATCCTTAAATGTAGTTTTCGATTTCTCCCATGCTTTGTACTTAGAAGGAGAATCTATTACAACAATCATTTTCATTTTATAATGTGCACCTCCACAAATTTTATTACACATTAAAACATAATTGAAAGAAGAATTTTTCATTCTTTCTCTCATTTCAGCAGTTGTAATGGTTGGAATAAATTTCATTCTAGTTGTTAAACCTGGAACCGTATTCATTTGAGCTCTCAAATGCGGGAAGTAAGCAGAGTGAATAACATCTTTAGCTCTAAATGTTAACTCATATTCTTGATTTACCATTAAATGTAGGGTATCTTTCTGAATAAAATCATCATAAGCTAAATTATCATTCTTTTTATCATAACGCGCTTTCATTTGATATAACAATCTTAATAAACGTGTTTTTCGATCTAAATCAACTTCCATTTTTTCCCTGTCTTCAGGAATAAAAATAGTTTTCTTGTTGTTTAATTTACTTTCCAATAACTTAATACCAAGAACTGTACTGTCTGCCTTACCAAACTCCATAAAACGAATAGCTGAATCTAATGTTGCTTCTGTTAACAAAGCCAATTCGTTTTCTTGTGTAGTTAATTTATAGTCAAATTTACCCAATTTGTTATTTTTACCTGCATACCTAGCAGTCCAGTCAAATTGTTTTGAAAATAGCTCTACATTAATAGCATCATTCTTAGATGTACCTGTTACATCTCCCCATACTTTTAAACCTAAAATAATTATTACTGCCAATACTACAGCAGGAACAATAGTCCAAATCATTTCAAGTTTGTTATTATGAGGGAAAAAGTAAGCTTTAACACCAGGCTTTCTTACATACTTCCATGCATAAATAAACAACAATGAATTTGTTAAGAAAAACATAGCAATTGTGATTACAAAATTTAAATTTAATAACCAATCTGTTTCAGCACCATGAACGGAAGCAGCATCACCGCGTCCAGTCCAACCATAGGTAGACATTAAATAAATAAAGAACCCATAAAACAAAAACATAAATGTTAACATCAAGTTCGCATTCAGTTTATTGTCCCTGTTGGTTATATCCTCTTCTCTTCTATTTCGAAGTTTAGAAGAAAGTTCATATAACCTTACTAATTGAGAGATAGCTAATACTCCCAAAACGATTACTACTACTGTTACTAATTTAGACCCCATCTTATTATACTATTTCAAAAAATTAACTATTCAATTATTAAATTTCATGATGTAAACTTTCATCCAAGAATGGATGATTTACAACAGTTAAAGGTGCTTTTGTTAAATTTTTAAGAATCATTTTTAAGAATAAACCTAAAACAGCTAAAAGCAACCCAATTTCTAAGAAACCAATGTAAGCAGCTTCACCCATAGATCCAGCCATAATCATGATATAAACATCTACCCAGTGACCAAACAAGATAATTGCACCAACAAAAGTTAAGATACCAGCATGTCTTTTTGCATCTCTAGACATCAATAATATCATTGGTAAAGCAAAATTGATTAAAAACATTCCAAAATACATTAGTTTGAAATCTTTAATACGAGTGATGTAATAAGTTACCTCTTCACCAATATTTGCGTACCAAATCAACATAAATTGTGAAAACCACAAATACGACCACAAGAAACTAATTGCAAACATCCATTTTCCTAAATCATGAATATGACTTTCGTTTACATTTGGTAAATAGCCGTTTTTCTTTAAATATAAAGTTAAAGTAACCAATACTACCATTGTAGAGCACCACATACCTGCAAATACATACCATCCAAATAATGTAGAAAACCAGTGCACATCAATAGACATAATCCAATCCCATGAAGAAGTAGAACTAAATACAGCAAAGAACACAAGGAAAAGAGCTGCTTTTTTATAGTTTGTAAAGTGAATATCTGTCCCACCAACTTGATCTTCTAACAATGAACGTTTTTTAAACCCATTCCAAAAAATGTAATAAGTAGCGAAATAAACAAGTGTTCTTATCCAGAAAAAAGCTTTATTCAAATAAGCAGACTTACCTTGAATAATTTCATCGTGTTTCACCACTTCTTCATCCATCCATAAATAAATATGTGCTCCGTCTTGAAGTGTAATTATCAATAAAGTAACAACCATTAGAATTATTCCTACTGGAAGAAAACCAGCAACAGCTTCAATTACTCTTTTTACAGATGCGTACCATCCTGTTTCAGTAGCATATTGTAATGCTAAGAAAAACAAAGCACCTAAACCAATACCGAAAAAGAAAAAGCTATCAATCAATAAATTACCTGCTAAACGTTGTCCTAAATGGTGGCCATGATCATGACCAGCTTCAATGACAACACCAATCCCGGTAAACAACAATCCAACAGCTATTAAAACTAGCGTTAAAATGTTAGCGTTTTTTGTGATTTTGAAATCCATTTTGTATAATCTTTATAGTTATTATTTTTTATCTTTTTCAGTTGCAACCTTATCCTCCTCTTTCTTACCGTCTTCTTCTTTATTCGTTGAAACACCAGTTCCATACTCAGCATTTTGGAATTTACGAATGTAATGTACCAACGTCCAAATTTCTTTTTTACTAACTAAAGAAGCATGCGCACCCATAGCACCTTTACCATAATATATAGAGTAGAACAACTGACCGTCTCCTAAAGTTGCACGATCTGCATAATTTGGTACACCAGCATAAGCTCCACTAGTTACCATAGGGCCGTTTCCATCCCCTTTTTCACCGTGACAATGCATACAATTCGCTGTATATAACTCTTTTCCTTTTTTGAAAATTAGTTCAGAATTTTCTGGAGTAATTTTTAATGGATTCACATCATTTGCAGCTTCATTGTATTCATAATCTGCTGTCTGATTTGAAGTAAAATCCCAACCATATAAACCATGTGTAGAAGCAAAAGCAGCAGATGGTTTTCTATGATAAGGTAGAGATAAAAGAACGTCTTCTTCGTTCGTTCCAACAAAAGGAATTGTTCTTTTAGGTGGAACCAACGCAGACTGTTTATTCTTTAAAGAAGTATTAATCATTCCTCTCACTTCACCATAATCTACATATGCTTCGATTGCTGGAGAACGATACATATCAGGCATGTATTCTAAACCTGAGCTATCCTGATCTGAAGTACAAGAAACAAAAATCATCCCTGTTACTGCAACTGCGGATAAGTTAGCTATTAATTTATAAATTTTATTCATTGCTTAATAAATTTCTAGATACCTAAAATTAGTTTAACACTTTTTGATCTAATTCAACATATCCTGTAGTTTGTAACAAAGCAGTTAATTCTTCTTCTGTAAAACTAGAATTTTCAGACAATCTTAACTCCATAACAAACTTATCATCAGTAGTACGTGGATCTGGGTTTTGAGCTGGTAAACCTGGTAATGTTTTATTTCTTAAAAAATATGTCAATGCCATACCATGAGCAGCACATAATACTGTAAACTCAAATGTAATAGGAATGAAAGCCAGAATATTTTGTAAATACGTATTATTAGGTTTACCACCAACGTTCATTGGCCAGTCAACTATCATAAAGTAACGCATACCTATTGTAGCTAACAAAGTTCCAGTAATTGCATACATGAAAGCCATGATACCTAAACGCGTATTTTTTACTCCAATGATAGGATCTATTCCGTGAATTGGAAATGGTGAAAATACCTCCGATACTTTAACACCTTTTGAGACTAATTTCTTTGCACCATCTTTTAGTACATCGTCATCGTCATACATTGCATAAATCACTTTATCTGCCATGATCCTAATTAATGTTGATTATTATTATTGTGTGATTCGTCAGAGTGATGATGCGTATCTGGCGCATTTTTATATGATTCACCTGAAGATTTTAAAATCGTTTTTAATTCAGCGATTGGTAATACAGGGAAGAATCTTGCAAACAATAAGAAGAATACAAAGAATAACCCAATCGTTCCAACATAAACACCTAAATCAATATGAGTTGGAAAATGCATACTCCATGAAGAAGGTAAATAATCTCTATGTATAGAAGAAACAATAATCACGTAGCGTTCAAACCACATACCGATATTTACAACAATAGAAATAATGAAAGTAAACAATAAACTTCTTCTAAGAGGTTTAAACCACATTAACTGGGGTGAAATAACATTACAAGTCATCATAGACCAATATGCCCACCAATAAGGACCAGAGAAACGGTTAATAAATGCATATGCTTCATATTCCACTCCTGAATACCATGAAATAAATAACTCTGTGATGTAAGCAGTACCAACAATTGAACCAGTTACCATTATTACAATATTCATATACTCAACATGACGGGTATGAATGTAAGCCTCTAAACGCATTGCTTTCCGCATAACCAACATCAATGTTTGTACCATTGCGAAACCAGAGAAAACGGCACCAGCAACGAAGTATGGAGGGAATATGGTAGTATGCCATCCTGGAATCACAGAAGTAGCAAAGTCAAATGATACAATCGAATGCACAGAGAAAACTAGCGGTGTCGCTAACCCTGCCAATACTAATGATACTAATTCAAATCTGTTCCAGTTTTTTGCTCTACCTGACCAACCAAATGATAAAATAGAATACATTTTCTTTGGAATTGGGCGTTTTACTCTATCTCTTAAAGTTGCAAAATCAGGAATTAAACCAATGTACCAGAAAACAACTGAAACCGATAAGTAAGTAGAAATTGCAAATACGTCCCATAATAATGGTGAATTAAAATTTACCCACAACGAACCAAATTGATTAGGAAGTGGTAAAGTCCAATAACCTACCCACAAACGTCCCATGTGAATTAAAGGAAACAAACCAGCCATAAATACAGCAAATATGGTCATCGCTTCAGCTGAACGGTTAATTGCCATTCTCCACTTTTGACGAAACAGTAACAATACTGCTGAGATCAATGTACCAGCGTGACCAATACCTACCCACCATACAAAATTGGTAATATCCCATGCCCAACCAATTGTTTTGTTAAGACCCCAGACACCAATACCTGTTCCTAACAAGTAAAAAATACACCCTACTCCGTACAAACCAATGACAAGTGCGATACCAAAAAGTATGTACCACATTTTGGGTGCCTTATCCTCAATTGGTTTACAAACATCACTTGTAATGTCTCCGTAAGTCTTATTACCTAAAATGAGGGGCTCTCTAATTGCTGATTCCTTATGCATTACTATTTATTTTAGCGATTAATGATGAGCTTTATTTTTACCATGTTTAGCATCCGCATGTGCTGAAGCTTTAACAACTTGTAATTTCTCTAATACTTCGTTTTTTTCATTTCGAACTTTTACCTTATACCAAATGTTAGGTTTAACTCCAACTTCCTCAAGAGCTTGGTAGGAACGTGTATCCTCAGAGCTCTCACGAACCATTGAATGAATATCATTCCAGTCGCCCACTGTGATTGCATGTGTAGGACAAACTTCAGCACATGCTGTCACAACATCCCCATCTTGTACTGGTCTTGAAGCTTTTTTAGCTTCCAATTTACCAGCTTGAATTTTTTGAACACAAAATGAACATTTTTCCATAACACCTCTCGTACGAACAGTAACGTCTGGATTTAATACCATACGACCTAAATCATCTTGAGCTGGATTTACTTGAGTAAATTTCTTATATGATGGATAGTTAAACCAATTGAAACGTCTTACTTTATAAGGACAGTTATTTGCACAATATCTTGTACCAATACATCTGTTGTAAGCCATTTGATTTAATCCCTCATTACTATGATTTGTAGCAGCAACTGGACAAACTGTTTCACATGGTGCGTGGTTACAATGATGACAAAGCATTGGCATATGAATCACTTTTGGATTTACAGCAGCAATTTCTGCTTTTCCGAAATCAAAAGTTTCTTTATTATTTCTTGTACCTACTGTAGCTTCTTCGTCAGATGCAAAATAACGGTCTATTCGCAACCAATGCATCTCACGGCCTCTTCTCACCTCATCCTTACCAACTACTGGAACATTGTTTTCAGATTGACAAGCAACTAAACAAGATCCACATCCGATACAAGAAGACAAGTCAATTGTCATCCCCCATCTATGACCAATTTTTTCAACTGGATGTGCTTCCCATAAGTCAAACTTACTTACATGTTCAGGGCCATGATGTGTCTCTAAAACATGTGCAGGATTGTATGCTTCTTTTTCACCTTTACTAAAAATATCTAATGTAGTCTCTCTAACAATTGAATGACGACCCATTACAGTATGATGAATCTGAGTAGCAGCAATAGGATAAATTCCTTCTACTTTAGCGATAGTTGCAGTTGCATTGTAAGCAATAGTTCCATTTTCTATATGAGAAAAAACGAAAGCATTTTGACCAATAGGTTTTCTATTTCCTTTATCATCTACATCATGTCCGCCATATTCTTTCGTTTGAAAAGCAGCATTTCCGATGTTCTCATTGTTTGCGCCTCTTCCATATCCCAAAGCAATTCCAATTGTACCTGGAGTTTGTCCTGGTGTAGGATATACTGGTAACGTTAAAGACTGACCATTAACAGTAACCTTTGCAAGGTTAAGCCCATTTTCTTGGTCGAATGTAGTTACATATGTACCCTCCATTTCGGTAGGATTCATCGTAATATAATTATCCCATGTTACTTTAGTAATTGGATCTGGTAATTCTTGCAACCATGGATTATTTGCTTGTAAACCGGAACCAATTGCAGCTTTTTGGTACAACATTACCTCAATACCACCAGATTTAGGTAGGTTTTTTACTTTAGA
>CAMCQL010000053.1 GCA_945877005.1 Chryseobacterium gleum | reverse complement strand
ATTCAAAAAAGAATTATTACGAACATGTTACAAAGCCTATAAAGGAGTAATCGTTACAACTCTTTACGAAGTTCAATAATAATCCTATTACAAATGAATTTTACATTCAAAATAGAAAATCAAGTATGTGATGAACTTTATTAATTTTGAAGCAAAAAATTGACCTTGCTTAATTTTTTAATAATAAAACACATTAAATCAATCTTTAAAACAAAAAACATGAAATTCACTTACTCTATATTGATACTCTCAGCTATATGTTTTTCATGCACCGAAAAAAAATCAAAAACTTATTCAACTAGTACCGAAAAACAATTAGTGAAAAAAGACAGCGTTAAACCTGAAATAAAAGAAATAAAAATTATTTCGAAAAAAAATGAAAAAACAGAAAACCTTAATAAAATCATTGAAAAATTTGGAGAACAATGGGATTTCTGTAAATGTGTAACAGCAAATGATTCTATCAATTCAGCCTTTGAAAAAACCCTTAATGATTCAGAAACTAATAAATTAATGAAGAGATGGGAAAATGTGGAATTGAAATGTAAAGAGTTTCTTACTTCAGAAAACAAAACACCTGAACAACGCATTGAACATGAATTGAAAGTAAAAAAATGCTTAAAAAATGCTTCAAAATAAAGACCATTATTTTAGTTTGGAATTATTTCAAAATATCCCAACCGATACTCCTCTTATAATCATTGCAGATAGTGGTGGAACAAAAACTTCTTGGGCCATTATTGCAAACAATCATGTATTTGAAATTGAAACCTCCAGTTTCCATGTGAATCAACTTGATAATCAATTAACTTCAGATTTCATTAATTTATTACGTCAACTCATTAATAATTATCCCACTAATGAATTTCATTTTTATGGTGCGGGGTGTTTAAATCCAACCAACAAATCTAACACAGAATCTTTTTTTCAATCGATAGGAATTAAAAAAATTCATGTGAAAAGTGATTTAATTGGTGCTGGTCAAGCTTTATTCGACGACAAAGAAGGTATTGTTAGTATATTAGGTACTGGTTCAGTAGCGATACATTACAACAATCAAAAAATTCTTAAACTAACTGGAGGTCTAGGTTACCTCATTGGAGATGAAGGTAGTGGTTATTATTTTGGAAAAAAAATATTGTACGAATTACTGAATCAGAAATTGGAAATAAAATTAAGTAAAGCTATTCATGAAATTTTAGGGACTAAGGATGAAATTATGAATGAAGTGTATGGGAAAAACAGTAAATCTTTCATTGGTTCAATTGCAGAAAAAATAAGTTCTTTTTCACAACAAGAAATTATTCAACAAATCCACCGAGATAATTTACAAGTCTTTATTGAAAACCTCTATAATTCATTTGATACAAGTTTACCAATTGGAATTATTGGCTCCTACGGATTTAACAACCAAACTTTAATTAACGAACTTTTTCAAAATAAAAACATTCCAACACCAATATATATATGTCACCCAATCAAACAATTGATAGAACAGTTTAAAAAAAATCTATAAATTATTAAACACTATTTTCAACTTCAATATTGATCTGTGACACTTCACTTTAGCATTATTTTCAGTAATCATTAATATTTCTCCAATTTCAGCATAAGACATTTTCTCGAAATACCTTAACTTAATTAGTTGAAGACTATCTTCGGACAACCTAGCCAAGGCTATTCCTAATTTTTCTTCTAACTCTTCTTTATCGTACTCTTCTAATAACTCTTCTCCCACTAATAAATCTAATTTAAATTTATTAGGTTTTTTATCTCTAAAATATTGATTTGTTTCATTGATTGCAATACGATATAGCCAAGCACCTATTCCTTTCCCCCTACATTCATACTTATAAAATTTCTGAAATGCTTTCATAAAGACCAAAGAAGTTATGTCTTCAGCATCATCTTTAGAATTCACTTTTTTTAAGACAAATAATAAAATTCTATCGTAAAAATCAGAATAAATAATTCCAAAAGAATTATCTAACGATGATGTATTTTGATTCAATGAATAGCTATTTTTCATGTTTTTTCGCTTTAAAACTAAGAACGAAAAAAAATAAAATAAAGTATCTTCATTTTAAAATTAAAATTGAAAACAAGTTGGATTTAAAACTGGTGAAACTGAAAATCATGATTAAATACATCTAAATTTCAACATAAAATCAACAAAGACAAAGAGAAAAATTAAATTTTGATTCACTCAAGAATATTTTTATATTTATAAATGGTACTGTCGCATTTGGTACTTGAACCTACCCCGCAGTCAAATCTTACATCTTATATCTAATGTTAAATTTTTATTTCTCATCTTTGCATTTAAAATATTAAATAATGAAAATTCTATTTCTTTTTTGTTTATTGATAATAACATCTTTTTCTTTTGCACAATCAAAAGATGTTGACAAAGATCAAAAAGCACAATCTATTTTAGATAAACTATCAACTAAAATGAAAGGGCTCAAGTCTTTCCAAATAGAGTTTTCTGCTCATATAAAAAACACCTCTACAGGTGTTAGTGAAAGTGAAATTGGAAAAGGTTGGGTAAAAGGCAACAAATATTGTGCTTCTTATGGTGAAACAACAATTATATCGAATGGGATTAAAACATGGACTATTGTCAAAGAAGATAAATCAATCTACCAAACTGATGTCAACCAAAACGACAACGATAATTTAAACCCAAAAAAATTAATGACTATTTGGGAAACTGGTTTTAAAAACAAATACGAAAAAGAAGAATTGTTAAATAACGAAAAAGTACACCAAATTTACTTGTACCCTAAAGACCCTAAAAAAGTTGATTATCATACTATTATATTGTACATCTCAAAGGATGACATAGAAATGAAAAAAGCAATCATGAAAACGAGGGATGGAACCACAATGACTTATACCCTTACAAAAATGATTGAAAACACTGATATTGAAGATTCTAAATTTGTTATTGACATAAAAAAATATCCAGGCTACCACATTGTCAAAGACTAACTTTTCACTTATTAAATTACTTGTTATGAAATATTTTACATCTGTTTTTTCGTATGTGACGTTATTTATGTTGTTTGGATTCATCTTTTTTTTAGAAAGTTTTTTTTCACCAGATACAGAACTCGTTTTTAAAATTATTCGTTACCTATTTCTTGGAAGTATTTTTTTCATCACTTACAAACGAAAAAAACTTTCCTTGTGGATTTTCTCTTCAATGGCATTAGGAATTGAAGTTGGTTTAGATTTCCCCACTTTTGCTTTAGAAACGGAACGATTTGGGAAAATTTTTCTTCGTTTAGTAAAGTCATTGGTTTCTCCTTTAATTTTTTCGACATTAGTGGTAGGAATTGCAGGACATAGTAATATCAAACAATTAGGAAGAATTGGACTAAAAAGTATTCTTTATTTTGAAATTGTAACTTCAATAGCTTTATTTGTTGGATTGCTTGCAATTAATATTACTCAAGCTGGAGTTGGTGTAAAAGTTGAAGCTTCTAAAGGTCAAATAGAAAAATCTACTGAATTATTGGAGCAAACAAATACCCACAAAGACCATTTTGTTGAAATCTTCCCAGAGAATATCGCGAAATCTATTCATGAAAATCAAGTTCTTCAAGTTGTTATATTCTCCATCATTTTTGCAATCGGTTTAGGAATGGTTACTAACTATGTTCACAAAAATCGCGTATTAAATTTTTGTGAAAGTCTCAGTGAAGTCATGTTTAAGTTTACGGACATAGTAATGTACATCGCTCCATTGGCCGTTTTTGGAGCTTTAGCAAGTACGGTAGCAAAATCAGGAGTTGATATCCTTTTAAATTTAATTAAATTAGTAGGCACACTCTACGTCTCACTCGTCGTATTTATCCTTGGCGTATTATTACCAATAGCATTGATTGCGAAAGTTCCTATTAGAAGATTTATACAATCAGTCATTGAACCTTTCACACTCGCTTTTGCAACAGCAAGTAGCGAAGCAGCTCTTCCTAAAGCGATGGAAAATATGGAGCAACTTGGAGTTTCAAAAAAAATTGTAGCGTTCGTAATACCAACTGGATATAGCTTTAATTTAGATGGAACAACCCTTTATTTATCGCTAGCGACTGTATTTGTCGCACAAATGTCTGGAGTTGATTTAAGTATTGGTCAACAAATTAGTATTTGTTTGGTACTAATGTTGACAAGTAAAGGTGTAGCTGGTGTTAGAGGAGCTTCTTTTGTGATTTTAGCAGGTACTGTTGCTTCAATGGGACTTGACCCAGAAAAAGCGAGTGTAATTTTAGCAGTTGACGCATTAATGGATATGGCACGAACAAGTGTAAATGTGTTAGGGAATTGTTTAGCTTCAGTTATTATTGCTAAAAGTGAAAATGAATTTACTTTATCGGAAAAAGAGCTGGAAATTGTTTAAAAACAATCTATTTAAATTTATTTTAATTTCTATCAGCTTCCTTTGTGCTGAGTGCTCTAATAAAAAAGAAACCTGTTTTTATACATCAGGAAAAATCGTTACTCAAGAAATACCATTAGGCGAATTTAAATATTTGTATCTTGAAGATAATATAGATTATTATTTAACTAGAGATACATCCAATTGGATTGAACTCACCTGTGACGATAAAACACTTCCTATGATTGAAATTCAAGTTTTAGCGAATGAACTCAGAATATCAAATACAGCAACATGTAGTTTTCTTAGAAATTATGAAACGAAAAACAAAGCAATTATTCACTACAAAAAAATTGAGAAAATTAATTATACTGGATCAAAAAAAATAACTTCTCTAGACACAATCACAACTGACATATTAGCTGTTTATTTATTGAAAGGAGCAGGAAGTATTCAATTAAATATTGAATGCAACCGATTTGAAACATCTTCTAGTGGATATGGTGATTTAACTATTAAAGGTAAATGTAATTCCTACTTAGTAGAGCAACGTGGCATCAGTACTTATAACTTATCAGAATTAACTGCAAAAGACTCGATACGATCAATTCATCAATCCATAAATAAAATGAATCTAAATACAGAAGGTTGCGCTCTTAGAGGACGGATTGAAAAATCTGGCAACATTTACTTCAAGGGTATCCCTTCATATGTTGACATAGAACTATTAAATAAAGGGAAGTTAATTTCATTGAATTAATTCTATCGCTTTTTCAATATCTGCGTCTTCATTTAATACAAATAATATTTTTCTAATTACAGCATCTACAACAGCATCAGGACATGAAGCTCCAGAAGTTAGAACGATCTTATGAGAAGATTTCAATGAATTTGAAAACAACTTTCTTTTTTCTATTTCTTGGGAATGAATATTGTAACATGAAATTTCACCTTGATCATTTATTTCTTTTTCAGATTCAATAAAGTAAACATCAAATTTTGATTCTAACAATTCTACTAAATGCGTCGTGTTGGAACTATTATAACCACCAACTACTATTGCGAAATCTGCCGCAACTTCCATTAAACCATAAGTAGCTGTTTGATTGTCATTTGTTGCGTAACACAATGTGTCTCGTGTATCTGCAATATGCTCCTGAATTGAATCAGCACCATACTTTTGAATCATTGTTTCTCTCAGTAAATCAGTAATCTCTTGTGTATCTGAAGCCAACATAGTTGTCTGATTAACAACACCTATTTTAGATAAATGAATGGAAGGATTAAACCCTTCTGTCAACCTTCCTTCAAAAACATCTTTAAAATCATTCATAGGTCGATTACCTAAAATAAACTCAGATAACCAATTAGCTTCAGTAATATTTTTCAAAACCAAAGTAGGTGCATTTGAAGCACTGTGTGAAAATGTTGCCCTCGTCTCCTCATGATCATGCTTTCCATGAATAATAATGGTGTGAGCATCAACACCTAGTTTTTCAGATCTATTCCAAACTTTTTCAACAAAAGGACAGGTGGTGTTAAAAGCATCAACTTGGACTCCAATTTGTGTTAATTTTTCTTGTATTTCAATAGTAGTTCCAAAAGCTGGAATAATCACGATATCTTCTGAGGATATTTCATCCCATTGAATTAATTGCTGTCCGTGTGTATCTTGAATAAAACGAACACCATGGCTTAATAAATCTTCATTCACACCAGGATTATGAATCATTTGACTCAATAAAAATATTCTTTTTCCTGGATTTGCATTGATTGCTTTGTAAGATATTTCAATTGCATTCTCTACACCATAACAAAAACCAAAATGACGCGCAATTATAAATTCTGCCTTCCCAACTTTCAATAAAGAAGGTGAAAAATCTTTTTTTCGAGGATCATTTTTTTTCCTAATGTCCTTTATTTTACTGATTATGTTAGATTTATAATACTCTGGTATTTCAAATTTTTTCATTCCTTTATTAATTGTATTTAATACTAGAAAACCTTCAATGGTAAAATCTATTGTTCATTTTGAATCGAAACTAAATTAGAATAAATTCCTTTTTCAAGTGATAATAATTCTGAATGTGTTCCCTCTTCTACTATTTTACCTTGATCCAATACATAAATTTTATCAGCTTTTCGGATGGTTGATAATCTGTGTGCAATGACGATAGAAGTTCTCCCCTTCATTAAATTATCTAACGCTTCTTGAACCAATTGTTCTGATTCAGAATCCAATGCAGATGTTGCTTCGTCTAAGATTAAAATAGTAGGATTTTTAAGCAAGGCACGAGCAATTGCAATCCGTTGTTTTTGTCCGCCTGACAATTGAATACCCCTATCACCTACTTGAGTTGCAAATGACTCAGGAAATTTTTCAATAAATTCATAGGCATTTGCTTGTTTAGCAGCTGTTATAATTTCCTGTTTTGAAGCAGAAGGATTACCAAAAGCGATATTTTCTTCAATGGTTCCTGCAAACAAAAGTACCTCTTGAGGTACCAGTGCAATGTGTAAACGCAAATGCTTGATATCGTATTCATTAATTGGTACACCATCGATTAAAATACTTCCGTTATTTACATCAAAAAAGCGAAGCAATAAGGACGTAATTGTAGATTTACCAGCACCAGAGGACCCAACCAATGCAATCGTTTGATTGAATGCTGCAGATAAATTAATTCCATTCAAAACTGAAATGTCTTTTCTTTGAGGATATGAAAATGTGACATTTTTAAATTCAATTTCCCCTTTGATTTCAGTTGTTTTTTCACCTTTTAATAAATCATTTTCATTTGGAGTATGGATTAAATCCATTAAATTTTCAGTAGCACCAATTGCTTTTTGAATTGAGGCAAATAATTCAGGTAACGAACCAATCGATGCTCCCATCATCACTGTGTAAAATATAAACGAATAAAAATCTTTATTTGACAATTCCGGATGAACACCTTGTGTCATTATTATACCTCTCCAAATAATAAAAACGATAGCCCCAAACAAACAAAAAACTATAAAAGAGATAAAAACTGCACGCCAAAATCCAGCTTTAATATTTAGAATTCTAATTTCTTCACTGATTTTTTGAAATTTCAACAGTGTGAAGACTTCATTTGTAAAAGATTTAACATTAGAAATCCCCATTAAACTTTCTTCAAGTATTACAGTAGAATTTGCAGTTTCATCCTGCGCTTTTTTAGATAACTTCTTAATAAATCGACCAAAAAATATAGCGATTACAGCCATTGTTGGAACTGTAGCTAACATTATCAAACACAATTTCCAAGATAGAAACGTCAAAAATATAATTCCACCGATCACAATAACAAATTGTCTGAAAAATTCTGCAATTGTAGTACGTAATGTTTCTTGAATTTGAGAAATGTCAGCTGTTAATCGCGAAGTCAACTCACCTACTTTATTTTGATTAAAAAAATCCATCGGCATATAAATCAATCTACTAAACGCAGATTGTCGAATATCTCTCAACGTATTTTCAGTAACTTTTGTAAAAATAACTACTCTAAAATAAGAAAACAAAGCCTGAAAACCGAACAATAAAAAAAGATAAAAAGCAACCATATTTACATTTTCCAGCGAAAAATTTGCTCCAGAAGTAGGAGTTGACATAGCGTTTGTTGAACCTGCTCCACCTAATAACTGTCCCATTAAATAAGGAAAAACTAAACCTGCAGAGGAAGATAAAACTAAAAACAACCAACCAATTGCAAAATAAAATCTATACGGTTTTAGATATAAAAAAATACTTTTTGCTTTTTTAATGGAATCTTTAGTGATTTTAACTTTTTCTGACTTTTCTTTTTTTCTGCCAAACATTCTTTGTATTTTTTATGCAAAAGTAATGTATTCGGGCATAGTTAAAGTTAATCTATAAATTAAAATACCTACTTTTTCTAATTTTTGTATTTTTGTTAAAAGACTTGACCTTGAAGTATTGGCTATCTTACCTATTTATTTTTATTTTTCAACTTATTCACTTTAAAAGTTGGTCTCAAGAAAATTTGCCATTATTAAAAAAAATAAATCCTATTTCTTATTCTATCTTACCTAATTTTCTCGACACAACATCAAATTACATCGAATGGTTTCAAAGAAAAAGTATGGCTAATTTTTTCTATAAACTTTCAAAAAGCAATAATGAAAAAGTAACCATTTTACATATCGGAGATTCTCATATACAAACTGATATTTCATCTGGAACAGCACGAACTGAATTACAAAAAATATTCGGTTACGGTGGACGAGGAATTGTATTTCCATATGCGATAGGTAATACACATGCAACCTACGACTACTACACCAAAAGTTCTGGAAACTGGGAGTATTCAAAAAACACCCAAAGAAACCCGAAACTACCTTTAAGTATCACAGGAATTACAGGGCTATCAAAAGATACGAACGCTAGTTTTTCGATACATTTTAGAAAAAACCAACAAACACTTCATCCTGACTTCAAAAAAATAAAACTATTTTGTTCGATATCAGATTCTTCTTTGGAATGTAAATTAATTAATCAGAATTTTCAGAAGTATATCTCCCCCAATTTAAACAATCAATTTACTTATGAATGGATCATTCCAGATACATTAAACTCACTTAAATTTCAATTAAATAAATCAAACACGCTACAAAAACAGTTTGAAATTTATGGAATAAGTATTGAAAACACGGAACCTAAAGGACTCCTCTACCATAGTGTTGGTATTAACGGAGCAACGATGCAAAGTTTTTTATCACAAAAACTATTCGAAGAACAAGCGAAACATTTTAATGTAGACTTGGTTATTTTTGATTTATCTACTAATGACCTAGCAAAAGGCGCATTTAACAAAAAAACAATTGAAAACAAACTAACACAAAGTATTCAACGAATTCGAAATGCAGCTCCACATGCATCAATCATTATTGTTGGTATGCAGGATTCTTATCTAAATAATTCAAATATAGAAAACGCCTATCACTATTCTAATTTCATTAAAGAATTTTGTAAAAATAAAGACATTGCCTTCTACGACTATTTTACAGTGGCTGGAGGAAGGTATGCGATGAAAAAATGGAATGATAGTGGATTAGCACAAAATGATTTAATTCATCTAACCACAAAAGGATATAAACTTAAAGGTGAATTATTAACGAACGCTCTTTTAAATTCTTACTTCAAATATGTAAACTTAGAAAAAGACACGTTAATTGTTCAACAAAAAGAAACAAGTGCTTCAAGTTTATCAACAAATGCTGATCTAATAAAAGACCAAACATCAATTGAAATAAAAAAAGAAATTTCATTGATTGATTTTGATTTACCAATCGACTTAGAAGAAAAACAAACAAGTAAACCTACTATTGAAAAAATCAATATAACCAATAAAAAATCAGAAACTTACACAGTAAAAAAAGGAGATACACTCATGAAAATCGCCAAAAAATTTAATACAACTGTATCTGCTTTAAAACTAAAAAATTCATTAAAAAGTGATGCACTTTCAATTGATCAAAAACTTTTAATTCCTTAGATTCAACTATTTGTTTTAAGATAATTACAACATATTATTAAATTAACTCTCTCAAATAGAATTAAGGCACATTGCCCCTACCTTTTTGATCTATTTTTTGTATTCAACTGAAAATTGACTCTTTCAAAAACAAGTCAAAACATTATATTTGTCGAATATTCTTATTTTTCAACTAAATTTTCAATAAAATGTCTGAA
>CAMCQL010000052.1 GCA_945877005.1 Chryseobacterium gleum | reverse complement strand
TTTTTTTTAATCTTACGGTGTAAAATCTTTCAACTTTAAAAGTAACTTTGTGCTTCCAAAGCTGGACTGTCTTACATTGTGGGTTAAATGTGTTTAGAAAATTTCAATACAGTGTCATTCAGAGAAAACAGCTGTATTTTTTTAAATTTGTTGAATGGTTTCAAAGACTGGATTTTTGTAACATTATTCAATTATTAATCAACTAAAATTGCATCCATGCGCTTCGAATTAACGAGAGAGTTTTTAGATCAATTGCGATTGGCCATTCAAAATGAAGACAATGCATGGATTGATAAAAATGTTCATGAGCTGCATTTCGTTGATATTGCAGAGATACTCGATCAATTAAGTAATGCAGAAGCAAAGTCGATTTATTTTCGTTTAGACGAAGATACGCAAGCCGATGTTTTGATGGAATTGGAAGAAGAGGTCCGAGATCGTTTCATAAAGTCGCTATCTACCAAAGAAATTGCAGAACAGTTAGAGAATTTGGATTCAGACGATGCTGCCGATATCTTATACGAATTAAGTGATACAGAAATCCACGAAGTCATCTCCCAGATGGAAGACGACGAAGCTGCAGACGATATTGTTGATTTATTAAATTACGATGAGGATACTGCAGGGGGGTTAATGCAAAAAGAATTTTTGTACACCCAGTTGGATTGGACGGTAGAAGAGTGTTTGCTTGAAATCAAGGAACAAGCCAAAGATGTTGAAAAAGTCTACACCATTTATGTGGTGGATGCATTGAATAAATTAATTGGAGTATTATCACTTAAAACATTATTCTTTGCAGACCCAAGTCAAATGATTAGTGACTTATACCAAGGTAAAAATATTATTTCAGTTAAAGTGACTGATGATCAAGATGAAGTAATGCGCCTTTTTGATAAGTACGGTTTAGTTTCTCTTCCTGTCTTAGATTATCAAAACAAATTGGTAGGCCGTATCACTATTGATGATGTTGTAGATGTAATTCGAGAAGAAGCAGATAGAGATTTCCAGTTAGCGACCGGTATTTCTGACAAGGTAGAAGACAATGCCAGTATTTTTCGGATTTCAAAAGCACGATTACCTTGGTTAATTATAGGAATGTTAGGAGGTACTTTGGGTGCTAAGGTGATTTCTTCGTTTGAAGGAAGTATTAGTTTGGTTCCTTCTTTGGCATTCTTTATACCTATGATTACCGCCATGGGAGGGAATGTTGGCGTACAGTCTTCAGCGATTGTTGTTCAATCGTTGGCAAAAGGCAATCAATTTAAAAGTGTTTTTTCCAAGTTGACAAAGGAAACATTGGTAGGAATTTTGAATGGATTAATCTGCTCAAGTTTAATTTTTGGTATCGCAAGTATTTTTGATAACATGGTACTTGGTGTGGTGGTGAGTGTTTCGTTGTTTGTAGTAATTATTTTCGCCGCGATAATGGGGATGATAATACCTTTAATTTTAGACAAATACGATATTGACCCTGCATTAGCTACAGGGCCTTTTATCACAACGTTGAATGATGTCCTTGGATTATTTATCTATTTTACGGTAGGAATGTTGATGTACAGTTAACTTTTAATATCCCATCAATCTTTTTTTATTTTCGCTTTAAAATCTTCTAATTCAGTAATCAAATGCTTTCTTAGTTGATTTTCAGTTTCGTTAGCAGACTCTTCTATTTTTTGTTGAAGTGTTGAGATTAAATAATCTATGTTTTCATTCAGGTACAGTTTTGCATAATAATTGCCATTTATAAATTGGTGTTGATAGACTGGAAGTGCGTTTTTTTGAAATTCCAACGGCAATGAAGATATGTAGTAGGTAAAGTTATTTAGCAATTCGAGTCCTTCGTAACCTTGAAAATTATTTTGTTGAAACAAGGATGTAAAATATTCAATGTACTTAGGATTAGCAGAACCAGCGTAGTATTTAGACAGAATTATTTTAATTCTTGAACTACTGTCTTGTTGTAATTGATTGATGATATCTTCTGAAATCTCACTTTGCAACTGTTGGGTAACAAGTAACAACTTTTCAATAACTAAATAAGATTTTTCTGTCTGTAGTAAACTAGCAAAAAAACCTTCAGCCAACGCTTTGTCTAACTCTTGGGAAATGAAGTCAATTGCAGCTGCACGTACATTTGAATTTTTATCATTTTGAGCTAGTTGCTGGATCAAAGAGGTTGCACGTGATTTATTTTCGTCTTTAAGAAACACCGATTTTTCAATTGCAGTAGCTCTAATTTTCCAAAAAGGATCTTGTAAAGCGTCTAAAATTACACGGTCAGTAAATGGAGTGTTCTCTGTTGTTCCGAACAATAAAGCTTCTTTTCTGTCTTGGTATTTTTTACACAAATAGTATTGCTCCGCAAATTGTTCAAAAGGTTTGACTTCATTTATTTTAGCCAACAAGGAATGTTGGTGATCGAATACGATGGTTTTAAGTGTTCCAACAATTGGGTAAACAAATTTATTCTGAACTTCATCCACAACTGCTTTGTAAACATGTTTACCGGCATCGTCGTAAACAGCTATTTCTACTGGCAGTCGATAGAGGGGTGTTGAAGTTAGATCTTGAGCTTGAAAAACGGTAAGGACCACTTCTTTATTCTTTTCTGAGATATATTGCTCGATGACTAAATCAGGAATTCCTTTATTTAGAAACCATTGATTGAAGAACCAATTCAGGTCTTCTCCAGTAATTTCTTCGAATGCCAATCTCAAATGATGAATTTCAGTCGCTTTAAATTTGTTGGTTTGTAAGTAATTCTTCAATCCTGCAAAAAACGCTTCATCACCGAGGTAAGATCTTAACATGTGCAGCACACGTCCACCTTTATTGTAGGAGTGTTTATCGAACATGTCATCTCTGTGTATGTGGTTATACCAAATTAGGTCGTGATCTTCCCCACCTTCTAAAGTATTTAAATATTCATTAGTTTCTTCCTCATTTCCATAATCGGCTTGATCAACTCCATGTTTGTATTCGTCCCACAAGTATTGAGAATAATTAGCAAAAGATTCATTGAGAGGAAGATTGGCCCATGATTCACAAGTGACCAAATCACCAAACCAATGATGAAAAAGTTCGTGTGCAATAACAGATTCATCATTTGCATCTAATAATTCACGTTGATTTTTATATACAAAATCTCCAAAAATCACTGCTCCTGTATTCTCCATTGCTCCAGAAACATAATCGCGAACTACGATTTGATGGTATTTATCCCAAGGGTACTCAATTCCTGTTAGTTTTGAGAAAAATCCAATCATTTCAGGAGTTGCACCAAAGATTGATTTTGCAGAAGATTCCCATTCAGGTTCAACGTAATAATTGACCTCAATTTTCTCTCCATTTTCTTTAGTGTATGAGTCTTTAACAATTTTAAATTCACCTACTGCCAACATAAATAAGTAGGGAGCATGGGCTAAATTCTGATACCAATGATCTGTTCTTGTTCCATCATTGTTTAATTTTCGATCGAGCAATTTTCCATTGGATAAAGTTTCGTACTTATTTTCAACGGTAATGTACATTTCTTGTGTCGATTTCACATTGGGCGCATCAATGGTTGGAAACCAAACTGAATTTGATTGTGTTTCTCCTTGTGTCCAGATTTGAGGCATTTGATCTTTTTGCTCTTTTTTAGGATTGATGAAGTAAAGTCCTTTATTCTCTCGAATGGCAATTCCTTCGGTGTTTTTTATCTCATTAGGTTTGGAAACATATTCAATTTCTACGATGAATTTTTCTTCTTTGGTATATTTTTTATCCAATTGAATAAAAATCCGAGTACTGTCGTAAGTAAATTTTAATGGTGCTTTATTGCAAAGAATTTGTTTTATTTCCATCCCTTGTGCATCAAGAATTAGACTGTCGGAAGTAAAGAAATGTTGTTTTGCTGTAATCGTTGATTTACCAATCAAATGTTGCTTTAACCAATCAAAACGGATTTCTAATTTTGTATGGATTAAATCTGTCTGGATTTTTCTACTGGATTGGTAAACACTTTTAGTATCAACATATTCTGTTGGAAGCTCTTCTTGTTTTTCTTCGAAAGAAAGATTCTCAACAATATTTTTTGTTCGTTTTGCACAAGAAAATAATATACTAGTTAAAAGAAAGTATACAAAAAATGGTTTTATCATTTTATCAATTTTATCGGTCATCTATTGCGTGATTATGAGTTATTATTCTACATAACTCAATTTTAACATATTTGTTTTACCATCTTCTTCCAATGGTATTGTTGCAATGTTAATTACTAAATCTCCATTTTTCAGCATTTTTTCCTTTTTTAGGATATACTTGATGTCTGCAATGGTGTGGTCAGTACTAATGTGTTTATCGTAGTAGAAAGCTTTAACTCCCCAGATTAAGTTCAGCTGCGTCAAGATTTGCTCATTGCTTGTAAAAACATAAATTGCTGCTTTCGGTCGTTGGGATGCAATTTTATAGGCCGTATATCCTGAGAAGGTCATCGTTATTATAGCATTCGCTTCCACACGTTGCTCTAATCGGCAGGCGTTAAAACAGATGGAGTCAGAGATAAATCTTCCGGTATTTTTTTCCGGAAAAACTTCTTTGTAGTATATCCCCTCGAATGTCTCCATTTCTTTGATGATATTCGACATTGTTTTGATTGTTTCTATTGGGAATTTCCCTACAGATGTTTCTCCAGACAGCATTACTGCATCTGCACCATCCAAAACTGCATTCGCTACATCGTTCACTTCGGCTCTAGTAGGAGAAGCATTTACAATCATGCTTTCCATCATTTGCGTAGCAACAATGATTGGTTTGGCATTTTGAACACATTTTTTTATGAGCATTTTTTGAATCAATGGAACATTTTGATAGGGGATCTCAACACCTAAATCTCCACGAGCTACCATCAATGCATCACTTTCAGCAATGATTTCATCGATGTCTGTTAATGCCTCCGGTTTTTCAATTTTAGCGATAACTTTTGCTTTTCCTTGCTTATTGGCAATAATGTGTTTGAGTTCTATAATGTCTCTCGCATTACGAACAAATGAAAGACCTATCCAATCCACATTTTGACTCAATGCAAATTCTAAATCATTTTTGTCTTTTTCTGTCAACGATGGCAACGAAATTTTAGTATTTGGTAAGTTAACGCCTTTTTTTGACGAAAGAATTCCTCCATAAATAATTTTCCCTTTGATAGTATCTACTCCATTTGTTTCAATGATTTCAATACACATTTTTCCATCGTCCAGTAAAATTCGTTCACCAGGCAGAACATCTTTTGGTAGTTCTTTATAGTTGATTGAAATATGTTGAGCTGTTCCAACAATTTTTGTAGTTGTAATTTTTATTTCCTCGTCTTTAATAAGTGTAATTGCGTTATTTTCAACTTCGTCAATTCTTATTTTTGGACCTTGTAAATCGACAAGTATTGCAACGTTAAGTTTTAACTCTTTATTAAGCTCTCGAATAATTTTGATTGCATCTACATGTTGCTCGTAGGCACCATGGGAAAAGTTTAGACGACAGACATCTAACCCTTCTAAAAACATTTGTCTTAATATATTTTTATCCGATGAAGCAGGTCCAATAGTAGCAACAATTTTTGTTTTTTTCATGTTTTTGTTTTTATATGGTTTTTTGTATTCAGTATCCATGCAAAATTGAATGTAGTGTATTTAAAAATCTATTTTGCTATTTATCTACATGGAAATTAAACGGTTAGTAATAATTATTCAAAATTGAAATTTTTTATTGAGTTAAATTCAGAAGGTTCAAATGGATATGCTGCAATAATGGTAGTTAAATCTTTTAATTTATTGATAAGTTGAGATATCGGATAAACTTGATTGTTCATCAAAAAAATAAAAAAATCAATTTGTTTTTTTTCCTGAATTAGGTACTCGTTATTTTGTTTGTTGGAGATTAAATAAAAGGTGATATTATTTTCAATGTCTTTAAAAATGTAATAAGGATGTTCGGATTGGACCACGCCTTTTGAATTCCAAACTTTAAATAAATCTGGGTTTTTAAAGAATTGCAATTCTAATTTATCGTTGATTTCCCATACAATTCTATAATCACTGTGATGAGAACAAATACCAATCATTTCATATTCATAATCGGTTTCAACTTCAATGATATGTTTTTTGATTTTTGTCATAATTTATTGTTTTCTAAGTTACAATAAATTTTAAGAACTGCATACGATTTTTTAGATTTCTCCGAGTTGTTCGAGCGTCATTTTGGAAGCTTCTTGTTCAGCATTTTTTTTGGAAGTTCCATTTCCTTTACCAAAGAATTCATTTCCAATTTGTACGACAATATCGTAGAATGGAGCATTGTTCTTTTCTGATTCTTTTTCAATGACGAAGTTGATGGTTAATTTGTTTTTTTGACAATATATTAACACCCGTGATTTGTAATCGGTATCTTCCTCTAAAAGTTGATTGATGTTTGTAAAGTTTCTATACACTGAATGGATGATGCATTTCTTAGCTGCTTCGTAACCACTGTCTAAATAGATGGCGCCAATTAGTGCTTCTAAACAATTTCCTTCAATGGTAGCGAAATTAGTTGGAGTAGTTATTTTATATTGAATAACATCTTTAAGCTGAAGTTTTTGTGCTATTTCTGAAAGGATCTTTCTGCTTACAATTTTTGATTTAATTCGTGTTAAGTACCCTTCGTCTTCTGTTGGATATTTTTCAAAAAGCCAATCTGCTACTACGGCACCTAAAATAGAATCACCTAAAAATTCAAGTCGTTCGTTCGATCGGTAGTGGTCGTGTTTATGTTTTACTGAACGATGCGAAAGCGCTTCGTGAAACAAATACATTTTTACTGGACGGTATCCAAATCGATCAATGATAAATCGTGTTAACTTTAAATCTTCCGATGATTTCGGGAGAGATTTATTGAATAGCTTATAAAACAACTATTAGCCTTTGAATTTCTTAACTATAACAGAGGTATTGTGTCCGCCGAATCCAAAAGTGTTTGAAAGTGCTACATTAACTGTTCTTTTTTGCGCTTTGCTAAACGTAAAGTTTAATCGGTTGTCAATTTCAGGATCATCTGTAAAATGGTTAATTGTTGGTGGAACAATATCATTTTTAACCGCTAATATACAAGCGATTGCTTCAATTGCACCAGCAGCACCTAGAAGGTGACCTGTCATTGATTTTGTAGAACTGATGTTCAAGTTATAGGCATGCTCTCCAAATACATGCGTGATTGCTTTTGTTTCCGCAATGTCACCCAATGGAGTAGAAGTTCCGTGAACATTGATATAATCTACATCAGTTGGTTGCATATTTGCATCGTCCAAAGCTGAAATCATTACATTTCTTGCGCCAATCCCTTCTGGATGAGGTGCAGTCATGTGGTAAGCATCTGCAGAGAGACCTCCACCTGCAACTTCTGCATAAATTTTTGCTCCTCGTTTGATTGCGTGTTCGTATTCTTCTAAAATAAGTGCACCAGCACCTTCACCTAACACAAATCCATCTCGATCAACATCAAAAGGACGTGAGGCAGTTTCTGGTGAATCGTTTCGCGTAGAAAGCGCTTTCAAACCATTGAATCCGCCCATTCCCATTTGATTTACACCAGCTTCAGAACCTCCAGTAATGATCGCATCAGCTTTACCCAATCGAATAAGATTGTATGCATCTATAATTGCATTGCTAGCAGAAGCACACGCTGAAACAGTTACGTAATTTGGCCCTCTGAAACCGTATTTAATTGAAATTAAACCAGCTGCAATGTCAGAAATCATTTTAGGAATAAAGAATGGATTGAATTTAGGTGTTCCATCACCACCAAAGAAATTTTGTGCTTCATCTTGGAAAGTTTTCAACCCTCCAATACCAGATCCCCAAACTACACCTATTCTGTCAAGATTCGGTTCCATTTCTAGAAGACCTGAGTCTGCCACGGCTTCACTTGCAGAAACCATGGCATACTGAGCAAATTGATCCATTTTACGTGCTTCTTTACGATCAATGAAATCTTCAACATTGAAGTTTTTCACTTCACACGCAAATTGAGTTTTAAACAAAGACGCATCGAATTGTTTAATGAGTGCTGCTCCACTTTTTCCAGCAATTAAATTTTCCCAATATTCCGTAACAGTGTTACCTATGGGTGTTAAAGCACCTAATCCAGTGACAACAACTCTTTTTAATTCCATAAAGAAAGTCTTTGTTTATTATTTAATTTCTTAGTTAGCGTTCGTTGTAATGTAATTTACAGCATCACCAACAGTTTGAATGTTTTCTGCTTGATCATCTGGAATTGCAATATTGAATTCTTTTTCGAATTCCATAATTAACTCAACTGTATCTAATGAATCAGCTCCTAAATCATTTGTAAAGCTTGCAGTTAATGTTACTTCGCTTTCTTCTACACCCAATTTATCTACGATAATGGATACTACTTTTGATTGAATATCAGACATTTTTTCTTTTTTTAGTGATTAATTCAGCTCACAAAGTAATAAGTTCTCCTTGTAAAATCAAAATTTTTATCCATTAAATTGTGAACAATTTTATGTTTGGTTAAAGATTTTGTTGAATTAGTCCTTTGTTAAATAGTTTTTTACGCCTTTATTTAGGTTTATTTTTAAGTCCAATTTTTAATTTTATTCTTTTTTATTGGTGCTTCGCTCGTTTTCTTTTTATTTTTGTCTTTGTGCGTAATTTTTCTATTGCTATTTTTTCTTCTGGTACAGGCTCCAATTTTGTTTGCCTTTATGATTATTTTGAAAAATTGCATCAAATTTCAATTTCTTTTGTTTTATGCAATAATTCAGGGGCATACGTTTTAACGGAATGTGAACAAAGAGGACAACGAGCAATTGTAGTTTCGAATGAAGCTGTAGCAAACGAATTTTTTTTAACAGATCTTTGTATTGGTGAGTCAATTGACTGCATAATTCTTGCTGGTTTTTTAAGGAAAATTCCTGATAATTTAGTTCGTGCTTTTTCCAATCGAATCATCAATATTCATCCATCCATATTACCCGATTTTGGAGGCAAAGGAATGTATGGAAATCGAGTTCATCAAGCAGTTTTTGAAGCAGGGGTTAAGGAGACTGGAATCACGATTCATTTTGTGAATGAGGATTTTGATGAAGGTGCAAAAATTGCTCAATTTTATGTTTCCATTGATGCAACTGACACGCCAGAAACAATTAAAAACAAAGTACAACATCTAGAACATACATATTTTCCGATCGTCTGTGCTGAAACAATTAAGAGTTTAGATGTCTGACATAGAAGAAGTTGAACGTCCAAAAATAGATTTACAACAATTTAGTTTGCCTAAATTTAGTAAATCTTACATATTAAAGTTAGTAATTTATGTGGTTGTTTTAATCGTGATTGTTTATTTTCTATCGTTAAAAATTGTTCATATCTCTGAACGTTCTATTCCTGTAAATGAGATCAAAAACATCTCTATTGATACTACTAATTCAACTAAATAATAATGCTTAAATCTATCTTTGTTTCTAAGTATTTTCTGAATCTATTTTTTACATTTATTTGTGTTTATTCTTCTTTAAACGCACAGGAACATCGGCTTTCGATTTCAATACATGGAACTACAAAATCAAAAGGAAAATTAATTGTGGCGTTGTATCGAGTTCAAGATCATTTTCCGTCTTCCAAAACTTCTTTTCGCCATCAATCGGTTCACCCTCATTCTGGAACTACACCTGTTGTTTTTGAAGGATTACCGATGGATAAATATGCGATTGCTGCTTATTTAGATGACAATAATAACGGGAAAATGGATAAAAATATTTTTGGTGCTCCTACAGAATTGTATGGTTTTTCTAATGATGCGAGAGAGTTAATGAGTGCACCAAGTTTCCAAAAAGCTGCTTTTCATCTCAATAAAGATTTGAAGATTAATTTTTTGATCAAATAAAAAGGGTTACCATCTTTTTTTAATGTGGTAACCCTTTCTAAGACCGTTGCAAAAACCCTAACTCATTGTTGAATAAACATTTTAATATCCTTCTTTTATTTTGAATGTAAATTTTCCGGAATTAATGTAATGCTTCAACCTGAGTTGTTAACGTGATGAAATTTTCTACAGAAAGTCGTTCAGGTCGAATTTCTAAAAATTCACTTTGGAATGGTTTTCCATCTAAAAATGGTTTTATCGAATTTCGAATCATTTTTCTTCGTTGATT
>CAMCQL010000051.1 GCA_945877005.1 Chryseobacterium gleum | reverse complement strand
GAAAATATATTAATACCTAAACTTGTTTTGACTCCAATAATTGATGTTCCATCAACAATTAGACCAGTACACATATCTTGCCAGAAATCAACATTTGGATTTTGTTCCAAATAAAGACGCCATTCTTCAGCAAACAACATTCTATCATTTTGAGTGCGAGGAGACCACATAGCAGGGCCTTTTGAACGATTTAACATCCTAAACTGAATTGCACTTTTATCACTTACAACTCCTGAACCACCCCCCAATGCATCAATTTCACGAACAATCTGTCCTTTGGCAACACCACCCATTGCGGGATTGCAGCTCATTTGTGCAATAGTGTTCATGTTCATTGTTATCAACAAAACAGAACTACCTAGCTTTGCAGCAGCATTTGCAGCTTCACAACCAGCATGACCACCTCCAACTACAACAACATCGTATTTTTTTAACATAAATAAAGTTTCACGTGAAACAAAAATAAAGGAAGAGCAAAGTCATTTGAAATTTGTTTCACGTGAAACAAACTATAAGGAAGATAAATAAAAATCTTCTTTTGAACGCATAATTAACTCTTCTTCTGGGGATTTGTCACCATAACCACAAAGGTGTAAAACACCATGGACTAAAACACGATAAAGTTCCTGTATAAAAGCAACGTTAAATGTGATAGCATTCTCTTTAACTCTATCTATACTAATAAACAAATCACCTGATATTTCAGAATTTGAAGAATAATCGAATGTTATTATATCGGTAAAGAAATCATGATCAAGGTATTCATTATTAACAGACAAAAGGTAATCGTCTGAACAAAAAATAATTGAAATTGGACCACAAACTTTATTTTCAGATGAAGAAACACGAATTAACCAATTGATAATCAAATCATTATTTAATTCAAAAACATCAATTTGCTCAAAAGTAAAATCTATCATTTTTATTTATTGAATACAATTATAGCAGATGCACCATTGTTTTCATAAATCAATTCATCTGCTAAATTCTTAATTAAAAAGATACCTCTTCCATTTTCCTTTTCTATATTCTCTGGTGCTGTAGGATCAGGCAGATTTAAGTAATCAAAACCTAAGCCTTCGTCACTGACACGGAAATAAAAAGAACTATCATCTTCAGAAACATCAATAAAAACAGATTTAGATTGAGAATATAGGTTACCATGAATAATTGCATTATTTACTGCCTCAGTAACTCCAATGAGAACATTTCCATAAACATCTTCATTTACATGAATCGTATTACAAACTCTATCAATTAAAGATTCAACAAGTACCAAACTTGTTAAACTAGAAGGAATCGTTAATTTTTCAATTATTATAGAATCTATGCCCATTATTTTTCAATTTGAGTTCACTGTACTACAAAACTTGATTGAAATAACTACTCGATTTATCTTTATAATATTTCTTATAAACAGGTTCAATCGTTTTAATTAAGTCAATTTGTTTTAGCTTTTTCTGATTATACTCATTTATCGATTTAAGGTTACTGTTTTTATAATCTTTTCCTGATTTTGATTGCCGCTTTTCATCAAAACCCTTTTCTCTTAACGATTCCTCGTTTTCTAATAAACGGGTTAAAATTTCTTTTTGACGTTTAATCAAATCTGAGTTTTTATTACGATTAATTAAATCTTTTTCTTGTTGCTCAAGCGACTTAATTAGAGGGTTTAATTTGTTACCAGCTCCCTTTCCTTCATTATTTAATTCTTTCTTTATTTGCTCTAAACGTTGGCGTAAAGCAGATTGTTGTGCAGCCATTTTTGCAATTTCTTTACCAGACATACCTTGTCCGTCCTTTCCATTAGGTATAGATCCTCCTGGTTTATCACCAGGTTTTTTTCCTCCTTGTTGTTTCCCTTTTTCTAATTTTTCAAGTTGTTTTTTTAAGAGTTCCTTCATACTGTCAACATCTCCATTAGAACCAGATTTACCAGGTTTAGGATTAGGACATGACCCATCTCCCTTACCATCAGCATTCATTTCAGACTGCATGTTTTGCAAAGATTCGTTTAATAACAAGGCTAAATTATTGATACCTGTCATCGCAAACTGTAAATATGTTGTTATTCTATTTTTTTGATGTTCATCAATCGACTCAATTGATAAATTAAAATTTTCATTGATTGTGTTTAATTCTTTGTCTATAAATGTTGCAATAGCCGCTTGTCTTTTTGCTAATCGTAACAAACTATCTTCTACAAGCTTAAAATCATCCATTAAAGAGCGCTGTAAACGGCCTTTAGACTTATAAGAAGGGTCATTAGTGGATAGTGTTGTAAAGTCTTTTAAAATTGATTCTTGATTAAAACTAAGTGTAATTAAATTTTCTAATAAAAGACGGATTGACTCCATGTCTTCTCCTTTTTGCTTTTTATTGGCGGCAGATTGTTTTTTATTTAATTCATCCGAAAGCTTTTTCATTTCAGATGCAGCTTTTTGTTGGCTTTTTGTTGCTTTTTTTTCATTTCCTTTTTCTAAAGCTTCTTTAGCATTGTTTAATTCATTCTGAATGTCTTTCTCTGTTTCAGTGGAAGGGGAGAGAGGAAGGGGAGCTAATAATTGATCATTGAGTTTATTTAATTCTTTTAAATCTTCTTTCAATTCATCAAATCGATCGTTGATTTCATCCTGTTTTTTTATAGAATTTTCTTTATCAATTTTATTTTCGTCTAATTTTTCTTTTAATGATTCTTGGTTTTTTGAAAGTTCATTTAGTTCTTTTTCTAAAGCATCAATTTTTTCATTGACTTGCATTTTCTTTAAAAGTTCCAACGATCTGTCTAATTGTTTCTGCATATCTTGAGATTTTACTTCAAGTTTCTCCAATTTTTTATTTAAATTTTCATTGTCATTTGACTTCATCAATTCTTCCAATTTATTTAATAAATCTTTCAATTCATCGTCCATAACTTTATCCAACAAATCTTGAATCATTTCTTGTTTTGCAAGCAATTCTTTATCTAATTCGGAAAGTTCATTCTTATTTTCAATACTTTCATTCATTTGATTTTGGAGAGAATTTAATTCTTTTTCAATCGATTTTTGTTGTTCTTTAAGTTGTTGTAGTTGATTCAATTTATTCCATTCCGAAGACTTATCATTGAGTAAATCTTTTTTTAATCTGTCAACATTTTTTTCAAATTGTTGTGCTTTTGTAACTAATTTATTCATCTTTTCTTTTGCTAAATCTTGTTCTGAGTCTCTCTGTTCATTCAATTTATCTAGATTAGGAAGTTGAAAAGAACCCATTGAAGATCTTGAAGATTTAGGACCGTTAATACCGTCATTATCATAAACTTCAAAACAATAATCAATTCGATCGTTTAATGAAAGAGTCTCTTGTTTAAAATCAATTGCAAAATTGAATTGTTGGTGCGTACTTGAAAGAATGTTTATTTTCTTTTTCTTTTCAATAGATTTACCTGATGAATTAATTTTATAGACGAAGTACAGCTGAGAAATACCATAATCATCCATTAATTCACCCGTAAAATAACGAACTGAAGAAACCAAAGAATCTTTTAACTCTTGTGTATGAATTTCTGGAAAAGCATCCTTGGTAACTTGATAAAAGTACTTAACAGTATCAATTTTACTAACAAATGCATTCTTGTAGATTAATTTTAACTGATGAGAAGTTTTAAATACTTTACTAAACTGAATATCAGTGGTTGTAAATGATTCCGTTTTATTACCGATATTAAATAACACTGATGAAGTGTTTTTCGTTTTAACTATCCAAGTCACTTTAGTACCTTCAGGAATGTCAATATCACCTATATTCTGTATAAATTCATCTTTTCTTCCAATGTAAGAAGGAAAATTTAATTGCGCATTTAATACTCCTATTGTCGCTTTAGGTTGAACTTTCACAAAATAACTTTCCCTTGTAAAACCCTTTGCTTCAAAATGAAATTTTAAATCGGTTGATAAACGTTCTAATAAAAAAGAATTATCAATACGAGTGGATTTTTGCATTAAAAATTTACCTTGAGAAGAAACCAAATAAACTTTAGATGGTAATAAATTACCTATTGTTTGAACATTAATTTGTAAATCTTCTCCCTCTTGTAATTGAAAATTCGTATTCTTTAAAATAAAATCAAAAGGAGCATCTATTTTAAATTCCTTATCATAGTTAACAACTCGTTTTGTACTTTGAGTAAAAATTGCTGGAAAAAATAATGCCAATAAAAATGTAACTAAAAGTAGCGGGAAAATCCATTTAAAATATTTATAATTCTTTTTTAAATCAATACCATTTACGAATGGAATAGAAGAAATTGATTTAGATCTTTGTTCAATACTCGCTTTTACCAATTCATAACTTGCACCTTTAGTGGTTAATAAAGATGATAACTGTAAGGTATTTATTAATCTATCTGATATCTCTGGGAAAAATTCACCAATAATGGCTGAGGCTTGTTCTCGTGAAATTGTTTTCCCAAAAGAAAATAATTTTAACAAAGGAATGATAACATAAAATGTTAAAATAAAAGAATTGATTAATAGAAAGGTAAAAAATAAAAAAGTACGAATCAAAGAATTAAAACGACCAAAGAATTCTAAAGATGTAACAAATAAAAAAGAAAGTAAAAAAACACCAACTAGTAAAATTAATCCTTTAACTAACTGATTCTTATAATATTTTTTTATAAAAAAATCAATTTGATTAAGTAAAGTACTGAAAGAATTCATTTCAATTTTATATAAAATTTAAACTCACTAAATTATATAATATTATCAAATAAAAATCAAACGACAATCCTTGAAATAAATAAAGGAAATATAAATATGAAAAGACATTTATATTTGTAGAAAAAAAATAAAATGTCTGAAAAACAAGTTCGCGTAAGATTTGCGCCATCACCAACAGGACCACTTCACATGGGTGGAGTAAGAACAGCTCTTTACAACTATCTATTTGCAAAAAAAAATAACGGAACTTTTATTATACGAATAGAAGATACTGACCAAACAAGATTTGTTCCAGGTGCTCAAGAGTATATTTTAGATGCATTAAAATGGTGTGGAATACTTCCAACAGAAGGACCAGGAATTGGTGGTGATTTTGGACCTTATGTTCAAAGTGAAAGAAAAGAAATGTACAAACCTTATGCTGAACAACTAGTAAAAAATGATAAAGCATATTATGCATTTGATACACCAGAAGAATTAGATGAAATAAGAGAACAAGCAAAAGAAATGGGAATGCCTAACTGGCAATACAACAGTGTTACACGTTCATCACTAAAAAATTCTTTGACATTACCAGCGGATGAAGTTGCAAAGCGCTTAGCAGCAAATGAACCATACGTAATTCGTATGAAAATGCCACGTAATACTGATGTTCGACTAGAAGATATGATTCGTGGATGGGTCATCGTAAATACAAATAATTTAGATGACAAAGTTTTATTTAAAAGTGATGGAATGCCAACCTATCACTTAGCCAATATTGTTGACGATTATACTATGAAAATTAGTCATGTAATCAGAGGGGAAGAATGGTTACCATCAGCACCTTTACATGTATTACTTTATGAGGCTTTTGGTTGGGAAGCTCCAAAATTTGCACATTTACCTTTATTACTTCGACCAGATGGAAATGGGAAACTTTCAAAAAGAGACGGAGATCGTTTAGGTTTTCCTGTTTTCCCTACTAACTGGACAACAGCTGAAGGTGAATTATACTCAGGATATAGAGAAAAAGGATATTTACCTGAAGCATTTATAAACATGCTCGCTTTCCTTGGATGGAATCCAGGAACAAACCAAGAGTTATTTTCTTTGACTGAATTAGAAGAAGCATTTACACTAGAAAGAGTTGGAAAAGCTGGTGCGAAATTTGATGCTGAAAAAACAAAATGGTTCCAACAACAACATTTGCGTAATAAATCAAATGAAGAAATTGTACTATTATTTCCGCAAAATATAATTGATAAATACGGAAAAGATAAACTTACTACTGTTTGTGGCTTAATGAAAGAACGAGCAACGTTTGTTGAAGATATACTTACAGAAGGTAATTATTTACTAGATCGACCAAGTACTTATGATGAAACCGTTGTTTCAAAAAAATGGAATGATCAATCTCCACAATTAATGAATGAATGGATCAATATTTTAACTACTATTCCTTCTTTCGAAGCTGGAGAAATAGAAAAGGAATTCAAACAATTTTTAACAACAAAGAATTTAGGAATAGGTGCTGTACTTCCATTATTTCGATTATTAGTTACAGGAGTTGGTATGGGTCCTAGTATGTTTGAAATAGCAAACTTCTTAGGAAAAGATGAATGCATCCAACGTATGCATGAAGGATTAACTAAATTAAAATAAGAATAAACTTATGAAAAACCACATACAAGTCAATGGAATTCGTGTGTACGCACATCATGGTTGTTTACCTGAAGAAACAAAAATTGGAGGAAATTATATTATTGATGTAGAATTAGAAACAAATTTTTTAAAAGCAGCAATAAATGATAGTTTAAACGATACTATTGACTATGTAATCATTAATAATATAGTACTAGAAGAAATGGAAATTCCTTCGAAACTTATTGAACATGTGGGATATAGAATTTATCAAAGAATAAAAAGAGAATCTAATACTATTGACAAATTAACTATTAAAATAACTAAAATTTGTCCACCAATAAATGGTGATGTTGCGAATGTTTCAATTATTATTAGTGAATAATAATAAAGAATTAAAATAATTTTTACATTTGCAACACGAATGGTCTCGTGGCCGAGCGGCTAGGCACCGGTCTGCAAAACCGTCTACAGCGGTTCGAATCCGCTCGAGACCTCACAAAACCTCTAAGAAATTAGAGGTTTTTTTTCTTATACTAAACAGAGTTTATTCATCAGAATATCTTTGTAAGATCCTCCAATAGGTAGTAATAGTTCCTTATTTTCTAAACGTAAATTTGAAAATTCAATAGATTCAATTTTTTTAATATTAACTATATATGATCTATGAATTCTTATAAACATTGAAGGTCCCAGTTTTGCTTCAATATCCTTCATCGTTGTATGAATAATATACTTTTTTTGAACTGTGAAAAGTAATACATAATCTTTTAAAGCCTCAATGTAATTAATATCCTCTTTATTTATTTTAATAAGTTTATTATTTGATTTTACAAAAATTTCATTTTTTTCTAATTCTATAGAATATTTATTTGATAAAGAAGAATTCAATAAAAACTGTTCGTGTTTGTAAATAGCTAATGTGATTTGAATACGCAAATCAATGCTTTTAAAAGGTTTTACAATATAACCATAAGAGTTTGTATACTTTGCTCTTTCTACTGTTGCTAAATCAGTATATGCAGATAAAAATATTACAGGTAATGAAAATCTAGAATTAATAAATTCAGCAAGCTCAATACCACTTTCATCGTTTTTTAACATAATATCCATAAGTATTAAATCTACTTTGGATGATAATAAGAAATTTTCAGTTTCAGTTTTGCATGAAGCAATACCAACTACTTCAAAATTTAACTTATTTAAATTAAATTCGATGTCATTAGCAACAATAATTTCATCTTCAACGATAAGTATTCTTTTTTTCATTGCATTCTGATTTTTAAATATTTAATTGCTTCACTGCAAATATACTTCTGTTTTCTCTTTTACAGCGCAAAAAATAGAAAAAATTAAATATTTAAACGATTGATTTATTAACACTTAACTTTTTTAATGATTTAAGATAATTCTTTAATTTAGAAAAAGCAAATTTTCTTTTAAAAGCTATTTTTATAATAAACAATAATTATTTCTTTTAATATTTAAAAAACTTATTATTACTATTAAGGCTGTTGATATGTTTAAAAAATAATTGCTAAATAATTTGATTATTAACTTATGAAAAAGTAAAAAGCATTTATGAACATTATTAAAATTATAAAGATCTTCTTTTTAGATTATTATACTATTATTAACAAAACAGAACAAATGTTGATTGTGGATTAATAATAATTAAATGAAGTATTATTAAGTGTTATTAAGCATGTGTGAATTTTAATATAACTCGATCTAACTTTACTTGTTTTATATAAATATTAGTTGGTTTGGAATTATATTTATTAAATGCAAATTTTATTTTCATATTTAATTAACATTTTATTTATAAATAATGAGTTTTTGTGTTTGATAACTATTTTTTTAATTGTTTGATAAATAGATTGTTAATTTTTATGTTTTTTACCTTTTGTCAATAACTTGCTTGATTTGTTAATATAGATTAACTTTGTAAAAATTCTATTTATATGTTGATTCCTATAGGTTCTGATCATGCAGGTTTTGCTTTAAAAACAAAAATTATTTCTTATTTAATTGAAAAAGGGTACCAAATCGATGATAAAGGTTGTTACAATGAAGATAGTATAGATTATGCAGATTATGCTCATCCTGTAGCTTCATTAGTTGAAAACAATAAAGGTATGAAAGGTATCTTATTATGCGGAAGTGGTAATGGTATTAATATGACTGCAAATAAACACCAAGGTGTTCGAAGCGCTTTATGTTGGTCTGCAGATATAGCTAAATTAGCAAGAGAACATAACGATGCTAATATTCTTACATTGCCTGCACGTTTTTTAACTGATGAAGAAGCACTTCAAATTATAGATGTGTTTTTTAACACTGAATTTGAGGGGGGAAGACATCAAAAAAGAATTGAAAAAATACCTTGTCTGTAGTGAAAAAATATAAAGTATACTTTTGGATATCAACAGGTTTTATTTTCTTAATGGAAGGAGTAATGCCTGCGTTAACTTCTCAAACAGAATTAGCAAAAGCGGGAATTAGTCATTTAGGTTATCCACAGTATTTTGGAAATACGTTGGTTATTTTTAAAGTTTTAGGGGCACTAGCATTGGTAATTCCTAATTTACCGAAGCTGTTTAAAGAATGGGCGTATGCTGGTTTTATTTTCGATTTTTTGTTTGCTTCGATTAGTCATGGAGTAGTAGATGGAATTAATTTTCAAACATTTCTACCATTAATCGTTTTACTAATTTTAATGGTTTCTTACATTAATTACAACAGGTTGTATACACAACACTAATAGTAAAATAAATATGCAAACAGCGTTAGTTACAGGAGCCTCAAGTGGAATTGGCTATGAAATTGCTAAAATTCACGCTTCTCGAGGAGGTAATTTGGTAATTACTGCACGAAATGAAGTAAAGTTAAATGCTTTAAAGTTAGAATTAGAAGCAAAATACACTATTTCAGTATACATTATAGTGAAGGATTTATCGCTGAATAATGCTGCTTTAGAAATTTACAATGAACTAAAAACAAACAATATACAAATCAATTACCTTATCAATAATGCAGGGTATGGATTGTATGGATCATTTCAATCAACAGATTGGGAATTGGAAAGTAAAATGATTCAGTTAAATATTGTTGCTTTAACACAATTAACAAAATTGTTTTTGCCAACAATGATTGAAAATAAATTTGGCAAAATTTTAAATGTTGCTTCAACTGCTGCGTTTGTTCCAGGCCCAATGATGGCTGTATACTGTGCTACAAAACCTTATGTATTAAATTTTTCAGAAGCAATTAATAATGAAGTAAGTAAATACGGTGTTTCTGTAACTGCACTTTGTCCAGGTGCAACAGCTACTGGATTTAGTAAAGCAGCAAATGCTGATAAAAGCGCATTATTTACTAAAACTAAATTAGCAAGTTCTTATGATGTTGCCTTATATGGTTACGAAGCAATGTTGAAAGGAAAACAAGTTGTTATTCATGGATTTATAAATAAGCTATTAGCTTTTATTGTTCGGTTAACACCAAGAAGTTTGGTGGTGAAAATTAGTAGAAAAGTGATAGAGTAAACTCAGTATTTTTCAAACCAAGAAAAATATTTACTGATAATAGTAGCTTTTTCATTCGTAAGGAATTCTAAGTATGCTTTTGCTACGGGTGAAAACCCTTTGTTTTTTGACCAAATTAAATGCCAATTGGTTGTTATTGGTAGTCCTTTTATGTTAATAATTTTCAATTCTCCATTGTTTAATTCATTTTTGATGCCAATTAGCGGCATAATAGAAGAACCTAAACCTGCAATTATTGCTTGTTTTACAGCCTCATTAGATGTTAATTCCATTTGTTTGTTAAATACAATACCTTTATTTTCAAAATATTGTTCCATTGTATAACGAGTTCCAGAACCTTTTTCTCTAAAGATAATTGGTAGTTCATTAAAAAATGAAAAAGTTATTTATAACAGGAATTGGAACAGACATAGGTAAAACAATATTGTCTTCTATTATTGTTGAGGCGTTAAAAGCAGA
>CAMCQL010000050.1 GCA_945877005.1 Chryseobacterium gleum | reverse complement strand
CTAACGACAAATATTATGTGCAATGCTTTTACGGCTAAATAACTCATTGTAAATTATACTTTTAATCCCTTAACAACACGGTCTTTACGTCTGGTTTTTTGTAGTTTTTTGATTGCCACCATCAAAAATGAATTTCCTGAATTAGCATTTGCATAGTAGGTTTCATCACCGTATTTTATTTCACCTCCTTTGTCGTACGACCAATCTGCAACGAAATAATACCTTCCAGTAACTTGATTATCGCGTATTCCAAATTTAATGGTCTTGTTTAATCCAAGTTCAAAACGCACATTGATAGAACCATTGGTATCGTAAGAATCAAAAATACATTTGGTATTTACTGGTATGATGATTCTGTTTTGTTCTTTACTTTTATTGGTTACCAAAGTCCCTTCGTCCGTTTTTGCCTTTGTTCCTTTCGTTACAATACGTTCTAAAATAATGGTATTCGAAGTGAAAAACTGTACTTGTTTCATCACTTCAGCATTATTTAAATCGTATTCTTTTTTTAAATCGTCTGTGAAAGGAACTTTTACACCGCAACTAACAATCAGTGTGCTTAGTACTATAAAATAAATGTATTTCATTTGTTTAATTTTTACAAAGGTATGTGTCTATTAAAATCTACTTTACCTCGATTGTTTCCAACTTTTCAAATATTAATTACTCAAATCAACGACCAATTTTCGTGTATGTATTTTCCAAGCGCCGTCTATTTTGACAAACGTATCGAAATACACTCCAGTTAACACGGTCTCTTTGGATTCAATGGCTTCAGTTACGAATAAATAACTTTGAGCAAACGCTTCATCTCCATCGCATTCAATCAATGTATTTGTAATAAAATGGCGTTTACCTCTGGTGTGCGGAAGTAGTTGTTGCAATAAATTCGAAATTTCAGCTTTCCCTTTTGCTTTTCCAATTCTCAATTCAAGCTTTCCGTCTTCCACAAACAACTCAGTAATGACATCAATTCGTTCTATATCAAGATGAATGGAATAAGAGTGTATGATTTCTTGAATTAAAAATTTATCTTCTACAACCGACATTTATTTCTCAATTATTTATTTTTTCTTTTCATCCAAGATATTCTTGACCCAAGTTTTTCCCCATTCTTCTTGTTCTTGTTCGTTCCAAAGAGTTGGGTAAAAAATTCTTTTTTGAAAACGTGGAGGTAAATATTTCTGCCAATTCGTTCCTCCTGTCGCTGCTATATCACTTTCAGGTTGATGTAAGTACCTCACGGCTGATTTGTAATGAGCCAAAGGCCAATTAACATTAACGTTAATATCGTTTTGTTTTAGAGCAGCAATAATCGCTGGGTCTTTTTGTTCTTCTGTCGTGAGGGATAAATAACATTGCCATAAGTTTGCAGTTCTTTTCTTCTCACCTAATGCGATGAATTGATCTCTGTAACGCTCTTCAAACTCAATCAATGTCAGTGTTTTTTTACCCGAAGCAACTTCTGTTGCCCCTTCCTTCCAATAGATATGTTCAAACAATTGTTCGATATTTTCCGTTCCTGTAAATTCATTGCGACGGTCCTTGTGAACCAAACGTAAGAAATCAGTGGAAGAAATTTCAATCATTCTGTATTGTGCCGATTGAAAACCACTTGCAGGCAATAAAGACATTCTAAACTTCAAAAATTGTTCTTTCTCCATTCCTTCAATCATGATTTCAAAACTTTTTGTTAAAGCATCGAAGTAACGATTGATTCGAGTAACACGTTCTAAAAAGAATTTACCATTCAACTCCTCTTTTGCAGAAATTTGATCGAATTCTCTTAATGATAGCTTAAAGTACAATTCTGTAATTTGATGGTACATGATGAAGACTACTTCATCTGGAAATTTAGTTCTCGGTTTTTGTAAGCTTAAAAGAGTATCTACTTCAATATAATCCCAGTAGGTAACTGAATCTGCATACAATAAACCTTCTAAATAAGCATTGAAGTCTTCTCCAATTGCGGCATATTTTGATTGAATTTTCTCTAATTTTTCAATTATCTCTGCGGTAATTTCCATCCTAATTCTACTTGATTTACTACAAATGTATTAGTTGTACTGCTTAAAATGAAATTTTCAAGCAATAAAAACAAAAATAGTCCTTTTGAATACTCAAAAGGACTATACTAATTTTCGAAAGTTAAAAATTATGCTCGAACAAGTTTCGATAAAAAATCAAACGCATCGATTTCCAAATAATCACACAATTTCTTTAACGTGCTAAGAGTGATGTTGTGATTTTTACTCTCGATACGCGCTAAATGAATTCCTGTCTCTTTGTAAATCTTGTCTAGAGTGATTTTTTTGTCTTTACGAACAATTCTAAGATTTGCAATAATCTTTTGTTCAAATGTCATTTCGTCAAACGACATGTTTTTTAACTTTTTTGGTTTTGGTTGAATTGAATTCATGAACGTTAATTAGATTAAATTATTAATAACTTACCTGTTTTGACTGCAAATTAAAAACATTTTTATTAGAAATAAGTAATATTGATAAATATTTTTTTTAAATAATTGATTATTAGTGTTATAATTTATTTGACTTCACTTGCCTTTTTTTTACTAACTAACTAAAGAACAAACACATACTAAAAAACTCAAAAAACCTTTAGTTAAATGGGTATTAAATTTAAGTCATGGTAAAACAAAGAAAAATAATTACTTTATTATTATTTAAAGAAAATTTTAAAAAGGTCATTCCCATTTCCGTATAGCATCAATCCTAACAATAATACGATTCCGACATATTGTGCATATTCTAACACTTTTTGTGGGGCTTCTTTTCCTGTAATTATTTCATAAATTAAAAACACTACATGTCCACCATCCAATGCAGGAATTGGAAGAATATTCATAATCGCAAGTGCAAGTGATAAAAAGGCTGTATTGATCCAAAAGATTTCCCAGTCCCATACAGCTGGAAATAGATTTCCAATAGAAACAAATCCGCCTACTGATGACGCCCCTTTTTTTGTGAATAAGAATTTTAATTGGGCCGCATAATCTCCCAATGTATTTAAAGCAGTGTTGCAACCAATTGGAATACTTTCTGCAAAAGATGGATGATAGGTTTTAATTTTATCCGCATCTATGAATTCACCTTGCTTTACCTGAAACCCTAATTTAGCATCTTGACCCACTACACCTGTTAATTCCAATGTGTCTTTAGCGCGAAGAACTGTTAACGCCACTTTTTTTCCCTTGTTTAAGTAAAGTTGAGTAATAATCTCATCATAAAATGTAATTGGTTGTTGATTAATGGAAAGAAATTGATCTCCTTTAAGCAGCTTCGCTCGGTCAGCAGGTGTTCCTTTTATTACAGAATCAATGGTGGTAGTTTTAGTTCTCAATGAAACCATCGGAAAAGCTCCTTGCTCAAAAAGTTCGTATTCAATATCTTCAGGAAATTTAATGGTCTTTACTTGACCATCGGAATGCTTCACTTCTAATGAATGTTTATTTCTCAACAACAATTCTTTCGAAACTTCCATCACGTTGGTTACGTTCTCACCATCCACACGAAGAATCTCGTCTCCCGATTTTAAACCATACTTTTCAAGGTAAGGATGAATGGCTACCCCTTTCTTTAGCGCGCTTGAATCAATGCGCGTTTCACCGTAATAACTAACAATTCCAATGTAAATAATAAATCCAACAATAATGTTTACAACAACTCCACCAATCATTATGATTAATCGCTGCCATGCTGGCTTTGATCTGAATTCCCATGGTTGCGCAGGCTGTTTGAGTTGTTCGGTATCCATAGACTCATCAATCATTCCTGCTATTTTTACATAACCACCCAATGGTAACCAACCAATACCCCACTCAGTATCTTTAATTTTTTTCTTAAATAAAGAAAACCATGGGTTGAAGAAAAGATAGAATTTTTCTACACGTGTCTTAAATAATATAGCCGGAATAAAATGTCCAAATTCGTGAAGAATTACTAGTAATGAAAGAGATAATATAAACTGTGCTGCTTTTATCCAAATGTCCATAGGTGTATTTTTTTTCAGCGCAAATATAGTATATAGTATTCAGTACCCACAAGATGAATTGACTTCAGAGTGAAAAAAATGTTAATTCAAAAGATGTTTACTGATTTCACTGCAAAAATGATTGTTTTTCAATGTAATAATTCAAAACAAACCATCCAAATTTCGGATTTTATCTTTTAAAAAATTTAGGACTCTAGTTGAAAATAAAATTACTAATTCCCAATTAGAGTTCCTAAATCACGTCTTGCTGTTCAAAATATTCTAAGATGGATTCCTTGATTAAATGTTGTTGTTCACGATCCGAGAGAACGGGTAAAGGTTTCAAGAGTGAAAAATGAGGCCAGTTTTCTAAATCTCTTCCATCAAACACATAATATCCATGGGATTCAAGTAAAGTGCAAACTGCAATATGCAATAAATCCGTTTTTTCTTGCTTCGTAAACTCTTTGTATCCTAAACCGAGCTCTTGCACACCAATCAAAAACAAAATAGCTTGTGTGTCTAAACCTTCCCCGAATTTTTCTTCTAAAGTTTTAGTAAGGGCTTGAAAACGTAATTCTATAGCATGATCCATGAGGTAAAATTAACAAATTATCATTGAATTAGAAAAGTTAACTAATTGAAAACTGTTCCTTACCAATCAATAATTTAATAAAAACAAAATTAATTTCCAAATTATCAAAAAAAAGAATTCAACGTAACTTTAATAAAAAAACAAAGAAAATAGAACGATTGATCCATTAAAATGATTCAATCTCGGTTTAATACAAATAATTTACAATAAAATCATGAATGGAAATAGTCATCACCATGTTGCATTATCATTGTTAGGAATTGGTGGTAAAAAGAAGTTAAGAAGAATTTTAAACGAAGCAGGAGATATTGAGACTTTCTTTAAAATGAGTAAACAAAAAATGAAACTAATCCCCAATGTTGGCGACAAATTTATTGTTCAATTGAATAGAGATAAAGCTTTATTGGAGGCAGAAAGCCACCTTCCTTTTATTGAGAGAAATGGAATACAATCGCTATTTATGAATGACTCTAACTATCCTTCCCGTTTGTTAGAATGCGAAGATGCTCCTTTAGTTTTATACAGTAAGGGAGAAATGAATGTCAACCAACAAAAAATGGTCGCAATAATTGGTACACGCTATGCCACAGATTACGGAAGGCAAATCTGCAATGAACTCATTGAAAATTTGAAAGACAAAGGAATATTGGTGGTAAGTGGTTTAGCGTATGGAATTGATATTTACGCACATCAAAAATGTATTGAACAGGGCGTTCAAACAATCGCAGTATTAGGACATGGGTTAGATCGTTTATATCCCTCTCTTCATCAACCGATTGCTGAAAAAATGGTGTTGAACGGTGGATTAATTACCGAGTTTTTACCAGGAACAAAACCAGACAGGGAAAATTTCCCGATGAGAAATCGAATTGTCGCGGGGATGTGTGATGCAACAATTGTAATTGAAAGCGGTGAAAAAGGAGGGTCATTAATAACTGCAGAATTGGCTAATGGTTATGCAAGAGATGTGTTTGCCTATCCAGGTAGCGTATTTCATCCTTTTTCTAAAGGTTGCAATGAATTAATTAAAAAAGATGTTGCTCGTGTTATTACCTGCGCAAATGATTTTTTGCAGTGGATGAATTGGGACAAACAAAGTCCCGAAATCAAACAACTTGTACTTTTTCCAGATTTGAACCCAATAGAACAATCTGTTGTTGATGTGTTGAAAGAGATTAAATCAATACATATTGATCAACTTTCGATTCAATTGAAAATGCCCGTTCATCAACTGAGCGGACTATTATTACAGATGGAATTAAGTAATATCGTTGTTGCTTTACCAGGAGACAATTATGCTGTTTACCGTTAAAAAAAAGCCTTTGAATACTTGTTTAAATTTTGATCTTGGAGAATAATAAATCGCATTCGTACAACTTATCTCGCATCTTTTTATCTTTGTTGCATGCTTAGGTTATTTTTAGGAAATCAATTTGTTGCATTATTGTTTCTACCGTTAGTGGTTGGATTGTATTTTGGGTTGAACCAATTTACTGAATATTTTGAGTTGTTTCCTGAAATTGATTTTGGTTGTTGGGGTACCTACGTTTTTCATCAGTACAATTGGGCGAATTACATTAGTTTTCCAATTGTTATTGCGAATGCTATAGGCGCTAATTACATCTTTAACTCGAATGAATTCTATGATAAAAACACTTATGTTATCGCATTGTTTTATGTGGTCTACTTAAGTTTTTTCCAATGTTTTTATCAAGCAAACGGAGTGTTACTAGCACATTCGGCTATTATTTGCGGATTACTTCAAGTGTTTCGTTTAGAGTACAATAAAGACGGGAGACGAGCGGTTTTCAACAGCGGATTTTTATTTGGTCTTGCAGCAACTTTTCATCCGCCTTATTGTGTCTTATTACCCATTCTATGTTGGATGATTTTAAGAATTAGACCGTTTGTTTTACGTGAGTTTTTATTAACGATTGTCGGATTTATTATCCCATTGCTTTATGGGTTTTACTTTCTTTATGGAATCATGCATAAAAAATTGAAGTTTGAAACCTTGAGCGAAGGAAATCACCTGGCTACAAAAGAGCTATTTGTAAGTATTTCTTTGGGGATTTTTGCTGTAATTGGATTGTTTAGCTTGATTATTTTGTCGAATAAATCTGGAAAAAGTTCAATTCGATTTAAGAAAATGATGTCGGTACTTAAACTGCTATTTTTCGCTGTTATTCTTTTAGGTATAACAGAATTTTTTACTTTTAAAGGATATGAATGGGTGAGTTTAATTGTTATTCCAATTGTTTTTTTCTATCCTTTTTCTTTTTTTAATAAATCTTCCAATTTTTTAGGAAGTTTGATCTTCTACCTTTCCTTCGTTTTTTCGATTGCTAAATTTTTTATCAATTGATTTTATTCAAGTTTGAAATGATTACCTTTGCTATGAAATTGCCCTAGGCAGATGTTTAAATAATACGTAAATTAAATGAAATTTGGAGTTGTTACTTTCCCTGGATCGAATTGCGATGAGGATATGGTATACGTTTTAGAACAAATGTTACATCAAAAAGTGGAGCGTTTGTGGCACAAAGATTCAGATCTTAAAGGTGCTGATTTTATTGTTTTACCTGGTGGATTCTCCTACGGTGATTATTTGCGTTCAGGTGCAATTGCAAAATTATCTCCAATCATGGGGGAGGTAATCAAACATGCAAACAATGGTGGTTATGTATTGGGAGTTTGTAATGGATTTCAAATTCTTACTGAGTCTGGTTTGTTAGATGGAGCTTTATTACACAATAATACACAGCGTTTTATTTGTAAAAATGTATTTTTAAAACCAGCAAATACGACTTCCGCAATTACGAAAGAATTAGATGTGACTTCTACTTATAAAATTCCAATCGCTCATGGTGAAGGTCGTTTTTATGCTTCGGATGACACGATGAAAAAAATATACGATAACGATCAAGTTATTTTTAGATATGCTTCTGAACAAGGAGACACGTCTGAAGAATTCAACCCAAATGGATCTGTTGATAATATTGCAGGTATTTGCAATGTAGGAAGAAATGTATTTGGAATGATGCCTCACCCTGAACGAGCTGCAGATGAGGTACTGAATAATTTAGACGGAAAATTACTGTTTGAGTCTTTGTTAAATCACTGTAAATAAGTTCAACATTTCTTTTATAATTAAACTTCAATGAAAGTATTATTGTTAGGTTCCGGTGGGAGAGAGCACGCATTGGCTTGGAAAATTGCTCAAAGTTCACAATTAGATCAATTGTTTATTGCGCCGGGTAACGCAGGTACTCAAAATCACGGAACAAATGTTGCTTTAAATCCTACCGATTTTGATGCGGTAAAGAAGTTCGTTTTAGAAAACTTAATTACAATGGTGGTAGTTGGACCAGAAGGCCCCTTAGTAAATGGTATCTATGATTTTTTTGTGAATGATCCTGAATTAAATTTAATTCCTGTGATTGGCCCTTCTAAAGAGGGAGCGAAATTAGAGGGAAGTAAGGATTTTGCAAAGCAATTCATGCAACGACATAAAATTCCTACTGCTAAATACGCTACTTTCACAAAAGACACGTTGGAAGAAGGATACAAATTTTTAGAATCAATGAAACCTCCCTTTGTATTAAAAGCGGATGGTTTGGCTGCTGGAAAAGGTGTTTTAATTTTAGACAACTTAGAAGAAGCGAAAGCTGAATTGAAATCCATGTTAGCCGATGCTAAATTTGGAGATGCAAGTTCTCGCGTAGTCATTGAACAATTTTTAAAAGGAATTGAATTGTCTGTTTTTGTAATTACAGACGGAGAATATTATAAAATTTTACCAGAAGCGAAGGATTACAAACGTATTGGTGAAGGAGATGCTGGTTTGAATACGGGAGGTATGGGCGCTGTTTCTCCAGTTTCATTTGCGGATAAGACGTTCATGGATAAAGTTGAAAATCAAATCATCATTCCAACCGTGAAAGGGTTAAAAGCTGAAAATATAGTTTATAAAGGATTTATTTTCTTTGGTTTAATCGCTGTAAAAGGAGAGCCCTATGTAATTGAATACAATTGCAGAATGGGAGACCCTGAAACGGAAGTAGTTATGCCAAGAATTAAGTCTGAGTTGCTCGAGCTTTTTGAAGGCGTAGCTACAAACACATTGTCTGAGCGTGACATTCAATTCGATTTACGTTCTGCGACTACGGTAATGATGGTGTCTGGTGGATATCCTGAAGACTATCAAAAAGGATATAAAATAGAAGGACTTGATGCAGTCACAGACAGTTTAGTTTTTCATGCTGGAACGGAGATGGATGGCACTGATGTTGTTTCAGCTGGTGGTCGTGTGTTGGCGGTGACTTCTTATGGAAGAAGCATTGAACAAGCCTTAGACAAATCGTATCGTTCCATCGAAGACATTCAATTTAAGGATGCTTATTTCAGATCAGACATTGGTTTTGATTTGATTCAATTGTTAAATAAATAACCCCCAATGGACCCCGATCTGATTGTAATATTTATTACACTTCTCGTTTCTGCTTTTTGTTCTGGCCTTGAGATTGCTTTTGTATCTTCAAATCGATTGAAGGTGGAACTATTTAAAAACAAAGGAACACTCAATGGTAAAATTTTAGGGTTTTTATACAAGAAAGAAGGCCATTTTATTGGTTCTCTTTTACTTGGAAATAACATCGCGCTTGTTTTATTCGGAATGAGTGCAGCTAAATTATTGAATCCCATCATTCATTCTTGGGGTATTGAAGGTGAGGTAGTGACACTGTTAATACAAACTGTTCTTTCTACTTTGCTTGTCTTAATCGTCGCTGAATTTTTTCCTAAAGCTGTTTTTCAATTAAATCCGAATGGCTGGATGAGTTCATTTGCGCTTCCAGGATTTATTTTTTATTGGCTGCTTTATGTCCCGAATTCAATTATCATGTTCATCAGTTTATCTGTATTAAGACTTTTTAATATACGGATTCAAAATACAGAGCGTGTATTTTCAAGAGTTGATTTACTCCATTATGTGCAAGACATCAATAAACATATTAATGAAGAAGAAGAACTCGGCAATGAAATTCAAATTCTTCAAAACGCCCTCGATTTTAGTGATGTTCGCGCTAAAGACTGTATGGTTCCAAGAACTGAGCTAGTAGCGATTCAAATGGACGAACAAATTGAGCAATTGTCACAATTATTCATAGAAACACGTGTTTCTAAAATACTCGTTTTTAAAGATACCATCGACAATATTATTGGTTACGTACATTCCTTTGACTTATTTAGTAGACCTGAATCAATAACAAAAATTTTACGACCTATTCCATTTGTACCTGAAGCAGTAGCAGGAAAGGAATTACTTGAAATGTTTACTACAAAATCAATCAGTATTGCAGTAGTTGTCGATGAGTATGGTGGCACGGCGGGCATCGTTACAAGTGAAGACGTAATAGAACAAATTACGGGAGACATTGAAGATGAGCATGATGCGGAAGAATGGATGGAAGATCAAATTTCAGAAAACGAATTTTTATTCTCTGCACGTATAGACATTGACACCTTGAATCAAAACTATAAATTTGGACTTCCTGCTTCTGAACATTACGAAACATTGGGCGGATTTATCATACACGAATTGGAATCCATCCCAGAAAAAGGACAATCCATTCAACTAGAAAACTATCGTGTAGTCATTGAGGATGTTTCTGATCGCCGAATTCAAACAGTACGTTTTTTTATTGAAAATTGATGTAATTCTAACTATTTCAATCTTTTTAACAAACGACTGAAATTATTTT
>CAMCQL010000049.1 GCA_945877005.1 Chryseobacterium gleum | reverse complement strand
CCAAAATTTATTCGCGACTTTTGCTATGACCTAGTTGCAGCCAATCGCCACAAATTATTTAAAGATGGAACCTGTTTAATTCCTTCAAAAGAGCTCAACGAACGAATTCTAAAATAAATTAAAAGTACTCGTATTAATCCTTAGTACATCTAATTGATAGACCATTAGACTTAATCGTATACCCTCTATCAATATTTTGAGCGTCATTAAAAACACGTCTACTCCATACATAACCAGGATCATTTTCTGTTGAACTCCACCAATTTGCACTCCCTTTATACAACAAGAAATAACCAAGATCCATATACATACCCCCAGGCAAAGCCGTGAATAAGGAAGTGTTCGTTGCTTCCGTATTGGGAGTCATCCAGTTAACAGTACCAATTTCTTTCATTTTACCACCAGCAACTTCCTTTCCTCCTAAAAACGTAATTAAATTTTCCCATTCAATATCACTAGGCACATGCCATCCTGTAGGACAAACATTTTTATTTCCATTTGTAGTTGGACTGACAGCAAACCAATTATAAAGTTTACCATATTTTGCATTCATTGTATCTTTATAGTTATATGTAATCCAAGCAGCTGTTTTTAAATTTGACCAACCAGTTTTAACATTTGGAATTGGAGTTCCATCGTTGTATTTACTAACTTTTAAGTTTTCAGCCATCCACTCTTGATTGGAGATAACAACTGTTTTATAAGAATTGCCATCATTGTCTTTTACACCTGCTCCAAAAGTAGCAATTGGTGTACCAATCGTTTTAAAATTCACACCGTTTGTACTAGTTGTGGGTGTAGGATTATTCGTTTTCGTTGTATCTGAACTAGATTGATTTGTAGTTGTTGTAGTTGTTTCTTTTTTACACGCAACTAAACTTAAAACAGCAATAGATAAGATTAATCTCTTCATAAATATTATTTTTTTTTACGAAATTAAATATTATTTTAATAATTTGTCATTATAAGGTCTAAAAAATTAATCAATTAATTCCCAAGCACTTTTGTAACCATTTACTTTTTCAACATACGCTAAGAATGCTGCGTAAAATTCATCTTGACCAATCGTAGAACTATCGCCAATCACAAAAAGCTGCTCTTTGGCGCGTGTGAGTGCAACATTCATTCTTCTATAATCTTTCAAAAAACCAATTACCGCATCCGAATTGGAACGCACCAATGACAAAATAATGATTTCATTTTCTTGTCCTTGAAAACTATCGATTGTACTGATTAAAGTAACGGTAGGAAGGAGTTCTTTGGCCAATTGTACTTGCCCAGAATAAGGAGAAATGACTGCACACTTTTTGGAATCTAATTGCTCATATTCAATCAATTTAAGAATCACATCTATTTCACCTTCATTCATCAAACTGGTTCCGTTTTGTCCCATTTGTTCTTCAAAACCTGTACCTGCAGTATCGTAAAACGTAACATGCTGACTAACATCTAATTGATTTTCAGGAGTCATCAATGCAGAATGATAGAAATACTCACTTGAAAAATCAGCAATAGATTTCCGCATTCTGTATTGTGTATTTAAGAAAAATACATCTTGGCAATACCTAAAACTATGCTCTAAAATAGAAATTGACAATCCTTTTTTCCCTGCCTCGTTCGATAAAACAGTTGGTGGTAATTGAAACGGATCACCTGCTAACACCCATGATTTAGCAAAAGGAAAAATGACCCAAGCCAAAGCTTCAATTGCTTGACCTGCCTCGTCCAATACCAAGGTATCAAACAATGCATTTTTAGGTAAAAAATCAGAAAGTCCAATGGGTGTTCCAACTACAACGTCTGCTTGTTCGTAGAGTTTTTCATCAAAATAATCACGAAGTGCTCTAATTTCTTTACGGATAGATTTGACTTCCTTTTGCAATAATGCGCGTTGTTCTCGTTCGTCCTTTCCAAAATTTCGTTTGTATTGATACGACATACGTCGTAATTCTTCCGCACGAATTTTTAATTTTTTAATTTCTTTCTGTTCTTTAGCGTCTTGCATTTTTCCTTCAGGGGTAAAAGGAAAAATCGCCTGATCTACTTTTAACGTATTTCCAACACGCAACAATTTTACTTGATTAATCAGCAAACCTTTTGCAATGTTATCAACAGCAGTATTACTAGGTGCAGCTACCAAAACACGTTTACCTAGCTGAATTAATTGTACAATACCTTCAATCAACGTTGTTGTTTTACCTGTCCCTGGCGGCCCGTGCAATACAACCAATTCTTGATTCTCAACCATCGCTTTCACTGCTTGTTGTTGACTGTCATTCAAGTATTTATTTCTAAAGTCGTACGATTTTTGGGTAATCTTCAACGCTTGAGTAAATGGTAATTCACCATGAATTTTACTAAACACATCAAAAACAAGTGGGTACTGTTGAATATTTTTTACACCTGCAATCATAGTTTCACTTGTCCTGTGATCGGGTGCAATTTTTATTCCAACGCCTTTATCTTCAATCCAATCTGGAAAATCAGGAGCAAACAATCGAAATTCCCCTTTTTTACCATCCATCCCAATCAATATCCCCTTAATCGATTCTTCCCCTTCAATAAAACACTCAATTGCAACAGAATCTTTGAAATTATTTGTTTCGTTGTTATATGGCAACTTAAATGCTACTTCGGGATAATCCGCATACCCAAACGATTTCCGTGTAACTGTAATTGGATGTAAAACAAGACCTTCTGCTTTTAATTGCTTTAAGCTTGTTTGCGCATCTAACTTGTATCGTTGTTCTTGTTCCTTCATTTCTAAAGAAATCAAAGCAATCATCTCTTGCTGGTGCGGGTGGATTTCGTTCATGAAGTAAAAGTAAAAAGTAGAATTCGAATTGACTATAGATTAGACTAAAAATGTTAAAAAAACAAGAATGCTTTCTTAAATCAACAAAGCTAATTCAGGGTGTTTTTTTTCAGCCTTATTAAGAAATAATAAAATTAATATGATGTTATAAAGTGAAAAATATTAAATCAAACAAAAAACGAAAATAAGAGGTCAAAAACAATAACTTTATAGCATAATATACTATTATGAAACGAATTATATTTATATTTTCAATATTTATTCTTTATCAATTCAGTTTTTCACAAGATGAATTGCGTATTGATCCACAATTAATTCCATTATTAAATCCTAAAAATGCTCCTTTTTATCATGGTGTTGCTAGCGGAGATCCATCAGCTAACAGTATTGTAATATGGACAAAAGTAGTTTTACCCAATAAAATTAATGAAGCGACTATCGAATGGGAAATCGCCAAAGACTCCTTATTTACTAAAAAAATAGCATCAGGTAAAAAATTAACAGATGAAACATTAGATTTTACACTAAAAGTTCTTGTAGAAAATTTGAAACCAAACTCTTCATATTATTACAGGTTTAAATATTCAAACACTTATTCTCAAATAGGTCAAACCAAAACCCTTAGCGAAGGCAAAAAATCTATCCAATTAGCTTTCGTAAGTTGCAGTAATTACGAATACGGGTACTTCACGAATTATAAATCTATTGCTGAAAACAAATCAATTGACTTAGTGATCCATCTGGGAGATTATATATATGAATACGGAGTTGGAGTTTATGGAGACACAACAATTGGTAGAAAAAATATTCCTTCTCATGAAATCATCTCATTGAATGATTATAGAACAAGGTATTCACTATATCGTTTGGATCCTGATTTACAAAAAATGCATCAACTTAAACCAATAATAACAACATGGGATGATCACGAAATTGCAGACAACACCTACATTCATGGAGCAGAAAATCATCAATCTAATGAAGGTGAATGGAAAAACAGAAAAAATGATGCTATTAAGGCCTATTATGAATGGTTGCCTTTGCAAAAAGATGAAAAACACCCATTGTATCGTTCGTTTTCCTTTGGCAAATTACTAAACCTTAGCATTCTAGACACTCGAGTTGTTGAAAGATCATTACAAGCCGATAGCATTGACGCACCCAATATTAACGACAGCTCAAGAACTATTCTAGGTAAGAATCAATTCACTTGGCTTACACAAAACCTATCAAAAAATCACACCTGGAACATTATTGGCAATCAAGTACCCTTCGGTCCAATGTATAGCCCTTCAATAGTAAAAAAAGAAACCTACATGGATGGTTGGGACGGTTATCCATGGGAACGCAAGAAACTTGTAAATTACATGCAAAAATTACCGCAAAAAAATATTGTCATTGTAACCGGAGATTATCATCGGGCATATGCCATTGAATCTGATGAATACGGTACCAAAGACACAAATGACAATATTGCTGTAGAATTTATTACCCCAAGTATTACTTCAGCAAATGATGACGAATACTACGGAATAGAAAAAGTACCCATTCGAAAAGAAAGATACTTACTCAACAACCCACAAATCAAATATTTAAACAATAAAGACCATGGATATTTATTGCTAAGAATTGATAAGAAAAAGATTGAAACGTCATTTGTATATTGCACTACTATACGAAAACCTGGCGGGTTGATGTATACTGAAAAAACATTTATTGTGCGACCAGGACATCCAGTATTGAATGAAAAATAAGTAATTCAACACACTATAAGACCGTTTAGGAGATAAGTTAGAAAAAACACTCGTTTTTTTTAAATTGTGAAAGAAGAACTTTTAACAACAACTAATTAAACGAAGCAATTTTTTAGTTTTCATTTGCAAAATTCAGAGAAAGCAATCCGGTATTAAATTTTTAATCCGCCTCTGCCTAACAAAAAAAAACGTTCTTGAATACAAGAACGTTTTTTTTTTTATTTTGTCATTAAAACAATTATAAACTAAGCATCAATCTTAGCGTATTTTGCATTTTTCTCAATAAATTCTCTTCTTGGTGGCACTTCATCTCCCATTAACATGGAAAAAATTTGATCACACTCTGCAGCGTTTTCGATTGTTACTTGGCGAAGAGTACGTTGCTCAGGATTCATTGTTGTCTCCCAAAGTTGAATTGCATTCATCTCTCCAAGACCTTTATAACGTTGGATATTTACTGAAGATTCAGGTCCGTTTCCTTTAAATTCTTGTACTAACGAATCACGTTGAACTTCATTCCAAGCATAATCAGAGCGTTGCCCTTTTTTCACTTGGTACAAAGGTGGAGTAGCGATGTAGATGTATCCATTTTCGATCAACTCTTTCATGTAACGGAACAAGAAAGTTAAGATTAAGGTTTCGATATGCGAACCATCGACATCGGCATCACACATGATGATGATCTTGTGGTATCTTAATTTTTCTAAGTTCAGTGCTTTCGTATCTTCTTCTGTTCCAATCCGAACACCTAATGCAGTATAGATATTTTTAATCTCTTCGTTTTCAAAGATTTTGTGTTGCATCGCTTTTTCAACATTCAAAATCTTACCACGCAACGGCATGATTGCTTGGAAATGTCTATCACGACCCATTTTAGCAGTACCACCCGCCGAATCTCCCTCGACAAAATAAATCTCGCACAAAGCAGGATCTTTTTCTGAGCAATCCGCCAATTTTCCTGGCAATCCAGAACCTGTCAACACATTTTTTCGTTGAACCATCTCACGTGCCTTACGAGCAGCATGACGTGCACGAGCAGCTAAAAGTACTTTCTCAACAATTAACTTCGCTTCTGCTGGATGTTCCTCCAAATAAACAGAAAGCATTTCTGAAACACCTTGAGAAACAGGTGCTGTTACTTCTCTATTTCCTAATTTAGTTTTAGTCTGTCCCTCAAATTGAGGCTCTTGTACCTTCACAGATAGAACAGCAGTTAACCCTTCACGGAAGTCATCCCCATCAATTTCAATTTTTTCTCTCGCTAAAATTCCTGAATCAGTGGCATATTTTTTCAATGTATTGGTCAAACCACGACGGAAGCCAGATAAATGTGTTCCTCCTTCGTGCGTATTGATGTTGTTAACGTAAGCTTGAATATTTTCGGTATAAGACGTATTGTATGTCAATGCTACCTCAACAGGAATACCATCTCTTTCTCCTTCAAAATAAATTACATCAGAAATTAACGATTCACGATTTCTATCCAAGTATTGAGCAAACTCTCTCAATCCCCCTTCAGAAAAGAAAGTCGTTGAAATTGGCATTCCTTTTTCGTCAAAGTTTCTTAAATCCGTTAAATGGATTGTAATCCCCTTGTTCAAAAACGCTAATTCACGCAAACGTGCAGCAATAGTATCGTAGTTGTATACAGTATATTCAAAAATACTCGCATCTGGTTTAAAAGTAACCTCAGTACTGTGCATGTCAGAATCGCCAATTACACGTACATCGTACAATGGTTTACCAATACTATATTCTTGTTCGTAAATCTTACCATCTCTATGAACTTCTGCTCTTAAATGGATAGATAAAGCATTTACACAAGAAACACCGACACCATGTAAACCTCCAGAAACCTTATAAGTATCTTTATCAAATTTACCACCAGCATGTAAAACAGTCATTACAATTTCAAGAGCAGATTTTTTCTCTTTCGTGTGCATTGCCGTTGGAATACCACGACCATTGTCTTTTACTGTGACAGAATTGTCCTCGTTAATATATACATTGATTGTATCGCAATGTCCAGCTAAAGCTTCATCGATGGAGTTATCCACCACCTCGTAAACTAAATGATGTAATCCTTTTATTCCAATATCCCCAATATACATTGCGGGCCTTTTTCTTACCGCTTCTAATCCTTCTAATACTTGAATGTTATCTGCGGAATAATCATTTACTTTTAAATCTTCACTCATAATTATTGCTTGGTATGAATAGTTTTGTTTGTGAATAGCAAATATAGGGAATCCAACGTAAAAAAAAGACGTTTACCCCTACTTGTAAGAGGGACTTATTAACAATAAATTCACATGAAATTGAAATCTACTTTTCTTCAATCCATTTTTGAATTGATTCGTCCATTGGAGAAACAGTTGGTCCGATCACGCGCACTAACTTACCGTTAGCATCAATCAAGTATTTCTGAAAATTCCACTTTACGTTGTTATCTTCCAAGCCATTTTGACCCTTTGTTGTCAAAAATGAATACAATGGGTGCATTTTTTTACCTTTTACGGAAATTTTAGCCATCATCGGAAAAGATACCCCGTAATTTTTGAGACAAAACGCTTTGATTTGAGCATTATCTCCAGGTTCTTGTTTGAAAAAATCATTGGATGGAAAACCAATAATCACAAAATTATTGGACTGGTATTTTTTATACAATGCCTCTAACGCTTCGTATTGAGGAGTTAACCCACATTTAGAGGCGGTATTTACAATCATTATTTTCTTTCCTTTAAAACTAGCCAAATCAATCACTTTACCGTCGATATTTTCAACTTTAAAAGAATGTACCGTTTGGGCATTAACACTATTACCAACAACCATCGCTATTAAAAATAAAATTTGTTTCATCATCTTTTGATTTAAATATACCTTGAATTATTGAAAGGAATATAAATTTAACAAAATAGACGTATAAAAGTTCAACTAAGTGTAACAAATGATTCATATCATCGTTTACATAGACAATGAAAATGTTATTAATTCTTCTGTTTTTATTCAGTTACATCGTTGGTGTTGCTCAAACGAAATACAATGGCATTTGGCAAGGACTCCTTTACGCAACTTCCCCTCAAGAAGGAACATTACTCTACATTGATTTCGGTACTGATAAAAAAAATGTTACAGGTACTACACGTGAGGTAATTCAAAACAGTGATGAATATTCAATCCATAAAGTGAAAGGCACCCACGACAGTACTCAAATTAAATTCAGGCAGTATTATTTGCAATCTAAAAAAACAAACTCCAAGGTAATTTGGCAACAATTTGAAGCTAAATTATCTTATAATGACTCAACAGGTTATCTGAGTGGGACTTTTACTCGAAACAATGATAAAAAACAAGGGAAAATAATCCTATACCGTTCAAAGTTTACCCACCAAAATATTACTGCACTTCAATCTCCAAATCCACATTGGGTAAAAGCATTTATCAACGATCTTAAACTCAACAAAAAATCACCTCATTTACGTGAAAAAGAAAGAGGAGATTTTGCATTTAAACCTATTTATTTTGATTATGACAAATTCGAGATCAAAGAAGAATATTATATTTTTTTAAAATCAATGATTGAGGTAATCGCAGAACATTCTGATTTACGAATAAAAATTACAGGCCACACTGATCCAGATGGATCTGATGCCTACAACAATGAACTGTCTAAAAAAAGAGCACAAGCAATTCAAGATTTTTTTGTGAAAAATGGATTAAATGCCGATAAGCTTGTGATCGATTTTAAAGGAGAAAAAGAACTCATTAACCCAAGGGATCAATCAGAAAATGGGAAGCAACTCAACAGAAGAGTTGATTTTATCTTTATCTAAATCGCAATCCAATTTTGAGTAGAAGACAGATAACGCAAAGTAGCTTCTTCCTCTGAATCTGCTTTTGGATGATAATCATAATGCCAATTTGCGACAGGAGGCAAAGACATCAAAATAGACTCAGTTCTTCCACCTGAAAACAAACCAAACTTAGTTCCTTTATCATGAACCAAATTAAATTCTACATACCTTCCACGTCTTAAATCTCTCCAACGAAGATGCTCCTCGGAAGCAATTTTGTCTTTTCCTAACTGAACTTGCTCCGAATAAATCGAAACAAAACTACCTGCAAGCTCTGTGCAATAATTAAACAGTTCTTTTTTCGACAACGTAGTGGATTGTTCTGACAAATGATCAAAGAAAATACCGCCTATCCCTCTCGATTCATTGCGATGTGGAATGTGAAAATAGGTATCAGCCCATGGCTTATGTGTTTCGTAAAATTGAGGAGAGTGTTTGTCACAAATTGATTTAAGTCGCCCATGAAAAACCCTCGCATTTTCAGGAACAACATAATGAGGTGTCAAATCAATTCCTCCACCAAACCAATACGTCCCATTATCCAATTCAAAGTAACGTATATTCATATGAATAATCGGCACATGTGGACTCAATGGGTGTATCACAATCGAGATTCCTGTTGCAAAAAAAGCATCCCCATCTAACCCCAATTGTTGTTTCATAACTTGAGAAACAGGACCATGGACAGCTGAAAAAGCAACACCACCTTTTTCAATTATTTTTCCATTTGAGATCGTATTCGTTCTTCCACCACCACCTTCTGCTCGTTCCCAGCTATCAGATTGAAACCTAACATTGCCATCCAACTCCTCTAACCCTTCACAAATTGTCGTCTGAAGTAATTTAAACCTGTATGAAATAATTTCTTTAGTCATTTAAAACTTGAATTCTTGTGAAATTTTGATTCTCATACCCAAAAATATACGAGCCTCCATTTTCAAAACCGCTATTTTGTTCAATGCGTTTTAAGTTAAAGATATTCATCATAGGTACTTCGTTACTTGAATTCATAAGCAATTGTTTCACAAAATAAAAAGTGACATCATATCCCTGAGCAGCATATTTGGTAAGGGATATTTTGAATTTTTCTTTAAATTTATTCCGTAAAAGTGTTAAATTCTGATTGTTAGAATTAAAATCTATCGAAGAATTATATTTAAAATCTATTTTCTTTTTTACGTCTTCAGTAAGGCTTTCAAAATTCAACCAATCTTTCGTTCCATACAATGAAAGTGCTCCACTCAATTTATTGCGATCAATGTATTCCGACAAGCGATTAGTAATTTTTGTACCCAATTCTTTATCGCGAGTTAACACTATAAATATGGATTTTTTATCTTTTTTAATCACTGAAAGCATATTTGTATCTGTCACTTCATACAATTTATCCGCCCCTTGATTTGAAAAAGTCGAACGGAATTCTTCGCACAACTCTTCATCTTTCCCTCCTACCTTCACTAAAACCACTTGATCTTTTGCATGTCTGCCATACACATATTTTGCCAAACCTTTCACAAGTGACATTTCAGAAGAAACGGCATTGTATACAAATTTATTATTTCGTAATAACGCAGTATTAGACATTATAGGATTGATCATCGGGATTTTATTTCGATGACAGAATTCTGCAGTTTGAATTAAATTAATTCCATTTAATGGGCCAATAATCAAATTAGATGCAATTACCTCATCTTTTAAAAACAAGGGATTTAACTTGGATGTATCGTTTCCACAATCCAACACATTTACTTTCCCTTTAAATTTTAACTTGCTTAAACTATCCAATGCTAATTGAACTCCCATGTAAAACTCTGTCGCCACTTTTGATGTTGGGTCATTTTGTTTCTCAGAATTAAATGGCAACAAAAAGGTCAATACAAATTTCTTTTTAAATTTTGCGCTATCTTGTACTGGATTTCTTAACTCTAAATCTTGGGTTAAATTAGTCGTATTTGTTTCTTTCGATAATTGTTGTGTGACTACTGCTTCTTTTTGTAAACGCTCCTTCTCTAATTGCTCTGCGGCAATGCGTTGTTTCTCTAACTCCTCTTGTTGAATGCGTGCTTTTTCAGCGGTAACCTTTGCAAGACTGTCTTTTTCAACTTGAGCTTTTGCTAACTGTTCTTTCTTTAATTGCTCTGCAGCAATGCGTTGTTTCTCTAATTCTTCTTGTTGAAT
>CAMCQL010000048.1 GCA_945877005.1 Chryseobacterium gleum | reverse complement strand
CCGCCAAATCTATTGCTGGATCGTCTACTTTGATGCCACCAGCAATGTTTAAAAATACGTCTTTGGCACCTAATTTAAAGCCACATCTTTTTTCCATTACCGCTAACAACATGTTTAAACGTCTCAAGTCAAAGCCTGTTGAAGAACGTTGAGGTGTTCCGTAGGCAGCAGAACTCACCAAAGCTTGTACTTCAATTAACATGGGTCTTAAACCTTCTAGCGTGGATGCAATGGAGATACCACTCAATGTTGCATCTGTGTTGGTGATTAAAATTTCAGAAGGATTTTCAACTTGTCGTAGGCCAGTACTTAGCATTTCATAAATCCCCAATTCGTGGGTGCTTCCAAAACGATTTTTGATGGTTCTTAATAAGCGGTAGACATGGTTCCGATCCCCTTCGAATTGAACGACTACGTCCACCATGTGCTCCAGTACTTTTGGTCCAGCTAAAGCTCCTTCTTTGGTAATGTGTCCAATTAAAAAAACAGGAACTCCAGTTTCTTTGGCATATCTTAATAATTGGGCGGTGCATTCTCTAACTTGAGAGATGCTGCCTGGTGAGCTTTCAATGTGGGAACTAAAAAGTGTTTGAATGGAGTCAATCACCAGTAATTTTGGTTGTATTTCTTCCGCTTGTAGAAAGATGTTTTGAAGGTTTGTTTCAGTCAGAATAAAGCATTCATCGTTTTTGACCCCAATGCGTTCTGCACGCATTTTTATTTGTTGTTCGCTCTCTTCTCCAGAGACATAAAGAATTCTTAACGCACTTTCACTGACAGCTAATTGGAGCATCAGGGTTGACTTTCCGATTCCTGGTTCGCCACCAAACAAAATCAAAGATCCTGGAACCAAGCCTCCTCCTAACACTCTGTTTAATTCTTTGTCTATTAATTCAATTCGTTCTTGTTCTTGTTGTTGAATGGATTGTACGGTTTGAGGTTTCGCTGTTTTTCCAGAACTTGTTGAGAACGCAACCACCTTAGAATCGTTTTTCTCAACGATTTCTTCTACGAAGGTATTCCATTCGTTGCAAGAAGGACATTTGCCTAACCATTTGGGTGTTTGAAAGCCACAATTTTGACAAAAAAACGCAGTTTTAATTTTAGCCATAATGAATTAACTATTTTTAGTGACCCATTTAAAAAGAAGAAATGCGCAAAAAATACTTAAGCAACCTAAGAAAAAGGGCATTCCAATAATGGGTTGAGCAGTGAAACGTGGGACAGAAAAGAAGTAGAAAACAGCCATCATGATGGGCGGACCAATAATTTCTGCACAACTTAAAATACTGGTAATTAAACCTTGTAATTCTCCTTGTTCACTTTCGCTTGTTTTGTTGGAAAGAATCGAACGGATTGCAGGATCAGCGAGACCAGAAAATGCATAGGGTAACATAAATGCATACAACATCCAACTATGATTTGCAACCCCTATTGCAATAAGCGTTACCATCGTAATCAGTAAACTAAGTAAGGTTGTTTTTTGGTCGCCCAATTTCTTTGAAATCTTTCCAGCAAATCCTCCTTGCACAATTGCAATGAAAACCCCAACAGTTGCTAAGGAGATTCCTACATCACCGATGGACCAATTGAATTTTTCAATGGTGTAATAATTCCAGGTCGAATGAATGGCCATTCCACCAAAGTACACTAAAAATAAGACCACAAAAATCCAGGCGAAGTGTTTGTATTTTTTCAATTGAAAAAAGGCACCAATCGGATTGGATCGTTTCCATGAAAAAGCTCTTCTGTTTTCTTTCGAGAGGGATTCTTTTAGAACAAATGTACCGTAGATTAAATTAAGGAGTGATAATCCTGCAGCAAACAGAAAGGGAGCTCTTAAATGAAAGTTACCGAGTAACCCACCAATGGCAGGACCAACAATGAATCCGATACCAAAAGCGGCGCCTACTAATCCGAAATTTTTGGTTTTATTTTCAGGGGTTGAGATATCTGCAATGTAGGCGGAAGCAGTTGTAAAACTCGCACCAAACATACCAGACAAACTTCTGCCGAGGATCAACCAAAATAAAGTGGGCGCAAAATACATAAAGATGTAATCGATTCCCAGTCCAAACAAGGAAAGTAATAAGATGGGTCTTCTTCCGAAATGATCACTCAGAGAACCTATCAAAGGTGAAAATACAAATTGCATGAAAGCGTAACTTCCAAGAATGATTCCATAATACTTCGCTGATTCAGAGATGGAACTGTGTGAGACTTCTGCAACTAAGTTCGGAAGGGATGGAATAATAATCCCCAAACCAGTTGCATCAATGACAATGGTTATAAATATAAAAATGAATGCATTTTTAGAGGCCATACTTATTGGTTGTATTGGAATAATTTTCGATCTCTAATATCCATTTGTTCGAGCCATTTAACAAAAGATTCAAAAAACATTTCTCCTTTCAGGCGGTAGCCCGAAGCAGTAAAATGTACATAATCATGGCGCATTAGTCGTGCTTTCTTCCAAGATTTACAGGACCCTAACTCTCCCATAATTCCGTACATGTCCCAAACAGCCGCATGGTATTTTTTTGCTAATTCAAGGACCATTGCTCTTTCTCGCGCGACATTTTTATTGAGGTATTTTTTTTGAAACAACGCGTCATTCGGAATAGTAAGTAGTATGGCACAGTTTGGATTCACACTCAGAACTCTTCGAATTAAAGAGTCAAGGTTTGCTTTGAAAACTTCAGGTTTAAATAGATTGTAAGGCATATTTGCATCATTTGTACCGACAGAGAAAGCAAAAAAGTCAGGGGGTAATTCATTCAATTGTTCGCGGAAAAATTTATTCGCTAAATGTGTCGGTAATGAAGCGCCATTCACTCCAATGGTGTTATACGAAATTCCAGGGAGGTTGTTGGAGAGTTGGAATCCTAACAATTTAAATTTAAACGTATCCGACGTAGTTTTTGAAAGTGTTAAATGGAAATCCGTTAAATTTTTGTTAAAATGAACATCCGTATACCCGATTGCCATGTTCGTTTGTTTTCGAATCACAAAGGTATCTTTTGAATTAAAATCAAATTTATAAGGAATAAACCCTTTGTTGTGGTAGATTCGAATTCGGTCAAAATGGGGTTTTACTTTCGTGCGTTTGTATTTGAATTCAATGTTGATGAGTGAGTCAGGCGATTCGATGACCATTCCAAGTAATCCATACTCCAAAGAGTCTGGTCGGTCTAATGTGCTTTTGTAAATCTTCCATTTATTGGGTGATTTAAACACATAATTCATTGGATTGTTTGTATTTGCTAAATCAAAGGGAAAAATCCATCCACGCTCACCTTGCAGTCCTTTCCAGTTCGTTTGTAAATCAGTGCGCATTTCGTGGGTGTATACATCCGCTTGAAGGTGGGAGCCACCAATGTGGTAGAAATTTAATTTACGGTCTTTATTGATGACCATTTGTTTGATGTCGAAATATAGCTTTTCAAAATTTGGACTTCGCTTGTTGAAAAATTGGTAATGATTTTTTTCAAAATGAATGAATGGATAACTAACCGTGTAGGAGGAATCTACAATCCCAAAAAAGGTGCGGTTTTTGTAGTTGTTTAAAGCAACTTCGTTCGGTAATGTGTTAGTAGTGCGCGAAGTACAACTTATTACTCCAACAGAAAAAATAAAGAACAAGAATCCAATTTTTGTCTTTGCAACGCTATTGATATATGTTTGTAAGCATTCCCTCATACATTTTCTGCCAGTTAACATCTTAAACGTAGGGAACACTAATAAGTTGCATTCTGAATGAAGGTTTGATTTTCAGTTAGATAATCATCACCCCTTTTTGTCCAAGTTTTGGAATAAGTTTCATGTTTTTTTCTTGAATCGATTCAGGCAAAAACACAAATTTTTTGTCGTACATCACATCGTTTACCCAAAAGCTCACCCAGAATTCATTGTTTAATCCAAAAACTTCTTCCATTATGGGTTCTATTTTTGCCGCCTCTTCTGGTAGAAGAATTTCTAAACAATGTCTTAAAGTGGAAGTTTTAATTTTCTCTCCAGTAGTTATGTTTTCGCCGTAACCACAGGTAGTAATAATGACACCTTCCATAATGTCATCTCTTAAATTAAGAAGGTAAGAGTTGTAGATAGGTTGGTTTTCCTCACCGATTTCTTTTACAATTGCAACTGCAACTCCCTCTACTTTAGGGCCTAATAATTCTTCTCTCATTTTATGTCGATTAATGAATCAATCGTTTAGCGATTGAAAGATACACAAATATATCTGCAGGATGACCTATTTTGTATTTATTTTTTTGAATAAATTCATCTTTGTTTGCGGAATTTTTAGCTAATTTAATGTCTTTTGCACGTTTGAATCCTGTGCGTACAATGACAATGTTTTTTGAGGGAATTGTAATGATGTATTGTCCAAGTATTCCTCTGCAATAGTACACGGGATCTTTGTCACCTAGGTACAACCATGTATGGTATCCGTACCGGTAATTTCTTATTCCATCTTCCGTATAAAGAGGAGCTGGTTGGGTGAGTTCGCGCATGTATTTTTCAGAAATAATTTGTTCCCCATTCCATTTTCCGTAATTCCCGATCAATTTTCCTAAACGTGCAAAATCCCGTGTAGAACTGTACAAGCAACAAAAGGATTTTTCATCGCCATTTTTTTTATCTAAACTCCAAAAAGCGTTGTTTTCACTGTTTATTTTTGACCAAATTTTTTGTTCAGCATAGTGTGATAATTGAGTACCGGTTGCTTTCTCAACAATGAATCCTAGTAATTGAGAATTTCCACTTTGATAAAGGAATAATTCACCTGGGTTTCTTTTAACTTCTTGTTCATTCACTAATTTTTTTAGGTCGGTCCCATAATAAGAGGCGGCATTGTCCGACAATGGATTCTTCCCACTTTCTGACCAATCTAAGCCAGAAGACATCCACAATAGATGTTTGATGGTGATTTTTTTCTTTTTGCCCTTATTGAATGCAGGCAGATAATTTCCAATTGGTTCGTCCAAACTTTTTATTTTACCTTCATCCAAAGCACAACCGATTAACAAGGCCACAAATGTTTTCGCAGCTGAAAAACTATTGGAAACACTTTCTTCATTGTGATTTCCCCAGTATTTTTCTAGAATAATGGTATCTCCGTGGAGAATCAAAAGTGAAGAAATAGCTAAGTTTTCAAGGTATTTTATTTCATTCGATGATAATTGTTTTGAACTTCCTGATTTTATCCAACTTTTAGGCGTTTTAGATTTGTGAATGGTAGCGGAATAAAACACTTCTTTGTCGAAAATTCCAGGTCCAGTTTTTCCTTGTAAGTACGTATTGTAGATACCACTGTATAAATACCATCTCCCTGTAAAAACAATGAATAAATTTGCGAATAGAAATATTCCAATTAATAGTAACAGTAACCATTTTAGCAATTTTCTTACAATTGATATTCTACGCATAATCATTGGTTTATGTAAGTAAATTCAAACTGTTTTGCCAATTCGTTTTTCAACACTTCACTGACTTCCTGAAAATCCAGTTTGAAACCTACTTCTTCTTGCATAGAAGTTACGGATTTATTTTCGATTCCACAAGGAATAATATTATTAAAGTAAGACAAATCACTGTTGATGTTGAATCCAATCCCATGCATGGTCACCCATCTTGAGCATTTCACCCCCAAGGCACAAATTTTTCGTTCTCGGGGCGTATTTGGTTCAATCCAAACACCTGTAAGGCCTTCGAAACGTTCACCTATGATGCCGTACACTGCCAATGTTTGAATTACAGCTTCTTCTAAATACCGCAAGTATTTGTGAATGTCTGAAAAGAAATGGTCTAAATCAAATATAGGGTATACCACTAATTGACCAGGTCCGTGATAAGTAATGTCGCCACCTCTGTTGATTTTGTGAAAAGTAGCTCCAACAGATTTTAAATGGAGATCGTCTAGCAACAGGTGATTTTCGTCGCCACTTTTTCCAAGCGTATAAACATGGGGGTGTTCGCAGAAAAGCAAATAATTTTTCGTTGGTTGCTCTGTTTCACCATTTCTCAATGCAATTTTTTGAGCTATTGTAGTCGCAAACAATGATTCTTGTAAATCCCAGGCTTCTTTGTACTCTTTAAGCCCTAAAGCTACGTATGTTACTTCTCTCATGGTCTGTATTGATTGTCCTTTATAGACCGCTGCAAAACTACTAATTCATTGTTGAATCTACCATTTAACTTCCTTATTTGCACTAATAAACTACGGTGTTAAATTTTAATTCTCCTCGCTCTACACGTATTGTAACTGCCTTTTATTTTATCAAAGTTATAAAAAATCTCCATGTTAACAGAACTTTAGAAAAGTGTGAACTTTTATTCTTTCAGTGAATGTTTTAAGTACTTGAGGCTATGTTATTAAAATATTCTATTTGAAAACTTTTTAAAATCGATAGAACTGATTATATTCGCACCCATTAAAAATCATTGGGGTTAATTTAAGGTCCCGTATTATAAGTTGTTATGGCTATTATAGGTAAAATTAGAGAAAAGTCAGGATTGACATTGGTTTTATTGGGAGTTGCAATGCTCGCTTTTATTATGAGTGGTTGGGATTCCATGTTCGGAAGTGGAGCAGGAGATATGGGGATTGGCGAAGTCGCAGGTGAAACTGTAGACCCGATTAAGTATGAAAATGCAGTAAACGCAATGATTCAACAGGACCAACAACAGTATTCTCAAAGTCAAAGAGAATACACTGCTGCAGACCAACAAGCTTCAACAGACAGAGCTTGGACAATGTTAGTAGAAGGCGTTGTTTTGCAAAAAGAATTTGAAGCATTGGGCATTGATGTGAGTAAAAATGAATTTGATGCTTATCTCTATGGAACCGATGGTTTTACAGTGATGCCAGATTTAGCTCAAAGTTTTACTGATTCATTGACTGGGCAATTCAACCCACGTTTGTTGGAAAAAAGAATCCAAGAAATGGAAGCTTCAACAGATCCAAAAGTGAAAGAGTCTTGGGAAAACAATAAGTTAAACATTACTGAGCAACGCAAGAATGAAAAATATTTTCAGTTGTTAAGCCAAGGTGTGTACGTGACGAAATTAGAAGCTGAAGAAGAATACAAAGCACAGAAAGAAGTTAAAAGCGTATCTTACGTATTAAGAAGATATTCTGAAATTCCAGATGAAACGATTAAAGTAACAGAAGATGAGGTGAAAGCTTATTACGATGAGCATAAGAACGAAAAGAAGTATGAGTCTACCGCTGGTAGAGATGTGAAGTTTTTCGATTTACCTATCGTGCCTTCTAAAGCAGATTCTGGTGTGTTTAACAAAATGATTAACACATTAAAAAAACAGTTTCAAACGACTCCAAATGATTCCATGTTCGTACTTGCGAATAGTGATTTGAAATTCTACACAAGTACACGTCAGGCTACACTTCGTCCTGAAGGAGATGCGAAGGCACGTCCAGGACTGACTTTCCCATTGGCAATGGATACTGTTTTCAAAACTTCAGCAGTAGGACAAGTAGTAGGGCCTTACCAAGATCAAGGGAGAATCAGACTTGCTAAAGTGAGAGGATTTAATACAAACATTTGCAAAGTGCGTCATATTTTGATTGGAGCACCTAAAGGAGACTCATTGAAATTGAAAGCTGCACAAATAAAAGCAGATAGTTTATTGAAAAGCATTACAAAAGAGAACTTTGCTCAGTATGTAACCCAATACAGTGAAGATCCAGGGTCAAAATCTACAGGGGGTGTTTACGAAGATTTCCTCGATTACGAAATGGTTCCACCGTTTTCTAATTTTGCGGTATCACAACCTATCGGAACAATTGGAACTGTAAAAACTGATTTTGGAGTTCACATTATCGAAGTCTTGGATCGTAAATCTGTTGTGTATCCAATCGTTTCTATTATCGAAAAAACATTGATGCCAAGTGAGGAAACAGAAACAAAAGCTACGGACGATGCCTACAATATGTTGTATGCCTTGGATGAGAAAGTTTCACGTAAGTCCACACCAAAAGCTAAGTTGGATATTTTTGATACTTTGTCAAAACAAAAAGGATATTTTGTTCGTCCGATCCGTATTTTAGATGAAAATCCATCAGCGCAAGGAATTGCAACTAGTTTTGCTCAAGATCGTATTTTAAAATTAGCGTACGATGAAAATTCTGAAGTTGGAACCTTATGTTCGGCACCTATTAAAGACCAAAATCGTTACATCGTAGCAATTGTGGCTTCAATTCGTGAAAAAGGAACACCAGAATTTATCGATGTTCAAGATGCCATGCGTGTTGAAGTAATTAAAGAAAAGAAAGCAGAACGTTTCATCAAACAAATGACAGGCGGTGGAAGTTTGGATGCCCTAGCTTCAAAAGGTAAAACGATTGTAAACAAAGCAGAAGTTGTTTTTGCCAATCCTCAACTACAAGGTGGGGGGTATGAACCAACTGTTGTAGGTTCGTTGTTTTCAGGGTTGAAAGATGGACAGAAAACACTTCCATTAAAAGGGGAGCAAGGTGTTTATGTTATTCGAATTGATAAAACAGTAAAAGCGCCAGCAACATCAAACTACTCCATGGAGACAGCACAATTGTTGAATAGCGCGAAATCAGCAGTTCAAAACGAAGTAAAAATGGCTTTGTTAAAATTATCTGAAGTGAAAGACAATCGTAAATTCCTTTCGTTAGGAATTAGAAGATAAAACGTAATAAATTCAATTACAGGGTCGAGCAATCGACCCTTTTTTGTTTGTAGATGACGGAAGAGGACTTAAAAATAAAGCTTAAAACGATTCCAGAACAACCTGGGGTGTATCAGTATTTCGATGCTACAGGTGTCATCATCTACATTGGTAAAGCAAAGAATCTGAAGAAAAGAGTTTCCTCTTATTTTAACAAAACGCAGGACAACGCCAAAACAAGAATACTTGTACGAAAAATCGAAGAAATAAAGTACATCGTTGTTGCCTCCGATATCGACGCTTTGTTACTTGAAAATAGTTTGATCAAAAAGTACCAACCAAAGTACAATATTCAATTAAAAGACGACAAGACCTATCCTTGGATTTGCATCAAAAAAGAGCCTTTTCCAAGAGTGTTTTCGACGAGAAGAGTTGTTAAAGACGGTTCCTCTTACTTTGGGCCATATCCGAATGTAAAAGTTGTTTCGACCTTGTTAGAGTTGATCAAAGAGTTATTTCAGTTAAGAAGTTGCGCGCTTGATTTATCCCCCAATAAAGTCAATGCGCACCGTTACAAAGTGTGTCTGGAATACCATATTGGGAATTGTCAAGCTCCATGTATCGGAAAACAAAGTGAAAGTGACTATCAACAAATGGTGCATCAAATTGAATCCATTTTAAAAGGTCAACTGCACTTGGTGACGCAGCATTTAAAATCGGAAATGTTAAATTTTTCAACCTTGTATCGTTTCGAAGACGCACAACGTATCAAAGAACAACTCCAATTGTTAGAGAATTATCGTTCGAAGTCTACCATTGTTTCACCGAAAATTGAAGCGGTGGATGTAATTACAGGTATTCAAGATGAAAAGTCTTTTTTCGTTAATTATTTGGTGATTTCGAATGGCACCATCATTCACGCACTCACATTGGAGATTGCTCGAAAATTAGAAGAGACATTGGAGGAGGTGATTACCCATGCGTTGTTGAATTTTCGCGAACGATTTACGAGTACTTCTAAAGAAGTGTTGACTGAAATTGAATTGGGCGATTTTCCTGATTTTAAATGTGTTGTCCCTCAAATTGGCGACAAAAAACACTTGATAGAATTATCCCTACGCAACACTAAATTCTACAAATTAGAGAAATTAAAGCACGAAAAAATTACAGATCCTGAAAAACATAGCACCCGAATTTTGGAACGTTTAAAATTAGATTTACGCTTAAAAGAATTGCCGGTTCACATTGAATGTTTTGATAACTCAAACATACAAGGAACCAATGCCGTATCAGCGTGTGTTGTGTTCAAAAATGCCAAACCAAGTAAAAAAGATTACCGCCATTTTAACGTTAAAACAGTTGAAGGTCCTGATGATTTTGCAACCATGGAAGAGGTGGTTTATCGCAGATACGCGCGTTTATTGAATGAAAATCAGTCCTTGCCGAACTTGGTCATCATTGATGGGGGAAAGGGGCAATTGGGAGCTGCACTCAAAGCGCTCGAACGTCTCGATTTAAGGGGTAAATTACCCATCATAGGAATTGCTAAACGTTTGGAAGAATTGTTTTTTCCGGGGGATCAATATCCGTTGTATTTAGATAAACGTTCTGAATCTTTAAAATTAATTCAGCAATTAAGAAATGAAGCCCATCGTTTTGGGATTACGCATCATCGAAACAAACGAAGTACTGCCGCTTTTCAATCTGAATTGCAACAAATACCTGGTATTGGTGAGAAGACGTTTGAGGTATTGATGAAGATGTTTAAATCTATTTCGATGATTCAGTCGGCGAGTAAAGAGGAGTTGGAGAAGGTGGTTGGATTGGCAAAGGCTCAGATTATTCGAGGGTACTTTGATGTGCAACAATGAAATGAAATTTCTGTTCTTTTCCTTGATGAAAAGAACCAAAAATCAAGGCCGGAGATAGTTATGAATTAGGGG
>CAMCQL010000047.1 GCA_945877005.1 Chryseobacterium gleum | reverse complement strand
CTATTGCTCAAATTTCGTTTCAATCCATCAGCATACCCCACAGGAACAATTGCAATTTTCATGTCTTTTTTAGCAACATAAGATTTTCCGTAACCTATAGTTTGACCTTTTTTAACCGACTTAATTTGTGAAATAATACTTTTCCAATTCATTGTTGGAATTAATTTTCCGCTAATTATTTCATTTGAACTATAACCGTAAATTCCAATACCAATTCGGACCATATCAAAATGGGCTAAAGGAAAATTAATCGTACCTTCTGTATTCGTTAAATGTGTAATGAACTTATAAGGTAGTATTCGTTTAAAATAAGTGGTTATTTTTTCAAAAGAATTAATTTGAAATTCTGAGAAAGTACTATCATTTAAATTATCCGCATCTGCTAAATGACTGTATATACTCTTGATGTAAACTTCAGGTTGTGCTAAAAGATATTCAGATAACTGGTCACAATCTTCCATATCAAATCCTAATCTCTTCATCCCTGTATCAAACTTAAGATGAATTGGGTAAGCTTCAATATTTAACAGGATTAAAGTTCTCACAAATTGGTCTAAAACATAAAAAGAATAAATTGTAGGCTCTAATTTGTAATTAATGATGTCTTCAAAACTATCCTCTTCAGTATTCATAACTAAAATCGGAAGATTAATTCCATTTTTACGTAGTTCAATACCTTCGTCGGCATAAGCCACACCGAGATAATTTACTCCGTTTTTCTCTAAGAATGAAGCTATTTTAACAGCTCCAGATCCATAAGAAGAAGCTTTAACCATTACCAATAAATTACACTCCTTACGAATGTATGATCTAAGTAAATTTAAATTTTCTTTAATTGCAGTCAGACTAATTTCAAGTCGGGTTTTATGTTTTTTTAATTGAAATTTACGTATGATTTTTTCCAAATTAGATTTTCTAGATCCTTTAATTAAAATGACTGAATTTTCAATTATTGGCAACTCATAAAAAGCAGTGTCTAAGTAATAGACCTCATCCAATTGATATGAAGCAATAATTTCTTTGATTTGAGTCACATATTTTTCGTCTAAAAATGCAGTTGCAATGATGGCCACTTTTCGTTTAGTGGAAGCAATTGACCGCTGGTATTCCAATGAATGTATAAGTGCATCAATATCTAGATTATATGTGTCGTTAATAATTGTTGACCCATTGATGCCATCAAACGTTTCTAAACGCAATGCTAAGCGAGGTAAATCAACTAAATTTTGATGGATTGATTCATCTTCTACTTTAAAATATTTCGCTAAACTTATAGCTAATGCAACATTTTGTTTACTCGCTGTATCTTGATATGGAATTGACTTAATGAAAGGCGCAATTGTTGACTCCGTATCGACCTCTATACCATTAATATTTTGTTTTTCAACTGATTCAAGTAAAATTGAATCACTGAAATAAGTAGTTTTAGATGTTTTAAACAACAGTATTTTTTCAAGTAAATGTTCTTTCATCGAACTAAAAGCGTACGCATGTGCTGATCCGAATGAAGTGAAAATCCCAATTGTTGGTTGAATCATATCTAGCAATGAACTCATTTCATTTGGGCGTGAAATTCCAGCTTCGATAAGGGCAATTTCATGTGTTGAATTAATTTCTAACAATGAAATTGCTACACCCAATTGTGAATTATAACTTTTTGGACTTCGAACAACTTTAAAATGCTGTTTTAATAAATGATAAGACCACTCTTTTATCGTCGTTTTTCCTACACTTCCAGTTATTGCAACAATAGGAATCTTAAAATTTGCACGATGAAATTTAGCTAAACTTTGAAGTGCATTTAATGTATCTTTTACAATAAAATAAGTTGTATCCGACAAATAATCAATATTTGCTGTACTAGGAATGACAAAAATTCGAACTCCTTTTTTATATGCATCGGCTAAAAAACTAACACCACTTCGATTCCCCCCATTTAAAGCAAAAAATACAGCAGTTGAATTTGGTAATAATTTACGGGAATCATAAGCAACGCTATTAATCTCGATGTTTGAAGCGGGGTTTATTACCTCCTTGGGAGAAATAGCAGTTAAAAAATCCTGATATGTAAATTGTAAATTCAATTTCTATTCAACTATTTTTCAAAAAAAAACCATCTAAAAGATGGCTTCATTCAATTTAGAACTCGAAGGTCTCCATGAATTTTGTAGTAAAGTTACCATTACAAAAATCTTCATTTTCCATTAATTTTTGATGGAAAGGGATCGTCGTTTTAATTCCTTCTATAATATATTCATCCAAAGCACGTTTCATTTTTAAAATCGCTTCTTCCCTTGTTTGTGCTACAACAATTAACTTAGAAATCATTGAATCGTAATTTGGTGGTATAGTATACCCAGAATAAGCATGTGTATCGATTCTTACACCATGACCACCTGGACAATGGTAAGTTGTTATTGTACCAGGAGAAGGTCTGAAATCATTGTATGGGTCTTCTGCATTGATTCTACATTGAATCGCATGCATTTGTGGGTAATAATTTCTTCCCGAAATCTTTTCACCAGCAGCAATCTTAATCTGTTCTTTAATCAAATCAAAATTAATTACTTCTTCAGTGATTGTATGTTCAACTTGTATACGTGTATTCATTTCCATGAAATAAAAATCTCTGTTTTTATCCACTAAAAACTCAACAGTTCCAACTCCTTCGTAATTTACGGCTTTGGTAGCTTTAATCGCTGCTTGTCCCATTTTTTCACGCAACTCATCTGTCATAAATGGGGAAGGCGTTTCTTCTACTAATTTCTGATGTCTACGTTGAATTGAACAATCACGTTCTGACATGTGGCAAGCATTCCCGTATTGATCACCCGCAATTTGAATTTCAATATGGCGTGGTTCTTCAATGTATTTCTCCATGTAAATACCATCGTTTCCAAATGCAGCAGCAGCTTCTTGTTTGGCAGAATTCCACAAAGCTTCCATGTCTTCTTCTTTCCAAACAATTCTCATTCCTTTTCCACCACCTCCCGCAGTAGCTTTAATTATTACAGGATATACAATTATCTTCGCTTGTTCTTTTGCATCTTCCAAATCTTTAATCAAACCAACAGAGCCTGGAATACATGGAACTCCAGCTGCAATCATAGTTGCTTTTGCAGTCGCCTTATCTCCCATGTCTCTGATTTGTTCAGGCAAAGCACCAATAAACTTAATTCCATGCTTTTGGCAAATTTCTGAGAATTTTTCATTTTCAGAAAGAAAACCATAACCAGGGTGAATAGCATCCGCATTTGTAATTTCTGCAGCAGCAATGATATTTGGTATTGAAAGGTAAGATTTAGAGCTTACAGCAGGCCCTATGCAAACAGCTTCGTCAGCAAAACGCACAGGTAAACTATCTTTATCTGCTGTAGAATAAACCGCAACAGTTTTAATTCCCATTTCTTTACATGTTCTAATAATTCTTAGAGCAATCTCACCTCTATTGGCAATTAATATTTTTTTGAACATTTTTTCCCTTTTTTATGGTATAAAAAAAGGATTTAGATATTGTAGAGCACAATACCTAAACCCTAATACTAATTTTAATTATGCAGGATCTACTAAAAATAATGGTTGATCGTACTCAACAGGAGTAGCATCGTCTACCAAAACTTTAACAATTTTTCCAGAAACTTCAGATTCAATATCATTGAATAATTTCATCGCTTCTATCAAACAAACTACTTGTCCTTTTGAAATTGAATCACCAACTTGCGCAAAAGCAGGCTTTTCTGGTGTAGAAGATCTGTAAAAAGTACCAATCATTGGAGATTTAATTGTCACCAATTTAGAATCTTCAATTACTGGAGCTTTAACTTCTTCTTTAACAGGAAGGGCAGCCGGCTGAGAAACCAATGCAGGTGCAGGTGCAGGAGCTGCATTAGAAGTTTGATAAACTACTGTAGGTTCTGTATGCTTTTGTTCGCCTTTAATAGTTAATTTTAAATCACCTTGGTCAATTTTCACTTCACTAACTCCAGTCTTTGCAACTAACTTTATTAAATCTTGTATTTGATTAAAGTCCATCTTTTCTATTTTTTAGATTAAGAATTATATGCCCATTTTAAATAAACTGCTCCCCATGTAAATCCACCTCCAAAAGCAGATAAAATAATATTATCTCCTTTTTTTAATTTATGTTCCCAATCCCACAAACAAAGTGGTAGTGTTGCAGCGGTTGTGTTTCCGTATTTTTGAATATTAATCATAACCTTATCTTTCGATAAGCCCATACGATCGGCTGTTGCATCGATGATTCTTAAGTTTGCTTGATGCGGAACCAACCAATCAACATCATCACTCGTAAGATTATTCTTCTCCATAATTTCAGCAGAAACCTCCGCCATGTTTGTTACTGCAAACTTAAATACAGTTTTACCTTCTTGTTTTACAAAATGGTCTCTGTTTGTAACAGTTTCTATTGTTGCCGGTGAAGCTGAACCTCCAGCTGGTTGAATTAAATATTTTCGACCACCCCCATCACTTTTCAAAATTGCATCTTGAACACCCATCCCCTCATCATTCGGTTCTAATAAAACAACACCTGCACCATCTCCAAAAATGACACAAGTTGTTCTGTCTTGATAATCAATGATTGAGCTCATTTTATCAACGCCTACCACCAATACTTTTTTATGAGTACCAGACTCAATAAATTTAGCTCCCGTCTGTAATGCATAGATAAAACCTGAACAGGCAGCAATTAAATCATACCCCCATGCATTGGTTAAGCCTACTTTATCACATACAATATTCGCAGTACTTGGAAATGGATAATCAGGTGTAACTGTAGCCACAATTACCAATTCAATCTCTAAAGGATCAATTCCTTTTTTCTTTAGTAATTGTTCAACTGCTGCAGCGGCCATATCAGAAGATGCACCATCTTTCATTATTCTACGCTCAGAAATACCAGTTCTCGTAAGAATCCATTCGTCTGTAGTATCCACTATTTTAGCCAAATCATGATTCGTCATGATCGTTTCTGGCAAATAGCCTTGAACACCCGTAATAGCTGCTGTAATTTTACCCATCTTAATTAAATGCTTCGTTAACTCGCATCGCAAGTCCAGACTTCGCAACTTCATACGAATGCAAAATCATATTCATGACTGCTTTTTCGTTTGAAATTCCATGTCCTATAATTACATTACCCTTTACTCCTAAAATAGGAGTACCACCGTAATTTTCATAATTGAAACGATCAAAATAATCATCTTGAATCGCTCTTTTTTTCATTATATAATAAATTCCTTCAGCTTGCTTCAATACAATATTCCCAGTAAATCCATCACACACTATTACATCCGCTTTACCCAAAAATATGTCCCTACCTTCAATGTTTCCAATGAAATTTACTTCTTCAGATTCAGACAACATTTTGTGTACAGCAATTGTCAGTAAATTGCCTTTTGTTTCTTCTTCTCCGATATTTAATAAACCTACTCTTGGATTTTCAATTCCATAAACGTTTTTAGCATACAAAGCACCTAAAACAGCAAATTGATACAAAACGTCAGGTTTACAATCCGCATTAGAACCAACGTCCAACAATACAGAATTACCACCATTGAATGTAGGTAATACCGAAGTTATACATGGTCTAATAATTCCAGGAATTGTATTTATTTTATAGATTGCACCAACGAGCATAGCACCAGTATTACCAGTACTTGCAAATGCATCTATTTTTTTTGTGGCTAATAAATCAAAACCCACCGAAATAGAACTATTTGGTTTTTGAGGTATTGCACGCGTAGGATGATCATGCATAGTGATCACATCTGGTGCGTGTACAATCTCAAATAAACTTTCGTCTATCCCTCTAGTTTCTAAATCTAGCTTGATTTGATTTTCATCTCCAATCAAAACAATTGTTGCGTTGCCCTCTAATTTTTTTTGGGCAAGAATTGCACCTGATATATTCGCATCAGGTGCAAAATCTCCGCCTAAAATATCGATTCCTATCTTCATCAGGAAGAATGAATTAATTAATAGCTTAAATCGCTACTTCTTTCTCAGCTACTACTTTACCTTTATAGTAAAGTTTCCCTTCATGCCAGTGAGCATGGTGGAATAAGTGAGGCTGACCTGTTGTAGGACAGATCGCAATATTATCAGCTATCGCTTTAAAATGCGTTCTTCTCTTGTCTCTTCTAGTTGTAGAAGTTCTTCTCTTAGGATGTGCCATTTTACTTTGTTTATATTATAACGTTTAATTCAAATTATTCAATAACGGAAAGTCTGATCCACTATCATCTGATCCATCATCATCGTCGTATTCATCGTCCCAATCTTCGTCATCATCATCAAAATCTTCATCATCATCAAAATCTTCATCATCTTCGGACTCTTCATTTGCGTTTACGGTATGCAATTGAATAAGTTTCCACATTTCTTCATCACATGCTCCTTTTTTATGAATTGACCGTAATGGAAGTAAAGAGGTAATCAACTCATAAATTGCGATACTCGCATCAATTTCATATTGATCTGGGAGTAAAACAATCAAACTCTCATCTTCTTCTTCCTCAGTACCAAACTTATAAATTAATCGAAAAGATCCAGAAATGGGTAATTGCATTTCAGTATTACATCGATCGCAAATTGTTTCAACTTCACCATCAACAATGTAATTTGCAATTAACATTGTTTCTTTTTTATCCAATTCTAACTTGGCATTTAAAACACCATTTTGAATTGGAGAATACTCAAAAGCATCAAAGAACGAAGAATTTATTTCAAAATCAAAAAAGTGCTTACCGATTTTTAGTCCAACAAAAGGAATTAAAAATTCTTTTATATTCGTTTTCACTTATTAGATTTAGAACTACAAAGTTAATAAAATAAAATATAGAATCTTGATATCTTTTTTAAAATTAGATTTATTTACTAAATCATGCTTTATAAATAACATCTAATCTGTTGATTTACTAACAAATGTTCTTTTTTTCTGTTCTACTATTTTTTGTTCTTTCAATGGATTTGCAGAAGCATCCCTGACAAATTTTCGTGTTTTATAGATGTCAACTGCTGCATAAATTGCATTTCTCATCGATTGTTCTGAAGCAATTCCTTGACCAGTAATGTCAAAAGCAGTTCCATGATCAGGTGATGTTCTTACAATTGGTAACCCTGCAGTAAAATTAACACCCTCATCAAAGGTTAAAGCTTTAAAAGCTGTTAAGCCTTGGTCGTGATACATTGCTAATACTGCATCAAATTTATTAAAGGCACTCGATCCGAAAAATCCATCAGCAGGATATGGTCCGTAAACCAAAGAGCCTGCATTAAATTTCTCTTGAATTGCCGGAATTATAATTTCGTTCTCTTCTCTACCTAACTTTCCATTTTCACCAGCATGCGGATTTAGTCCTAAAACAGCAATCTTTGGCTTAATAATTCCAAAATCTTTTATTAAACTATTTTCGAGTTGGGTTAATTTACGAATAATCAGTTCTTTTGTGATTAATTTCGATACTTCTTGAATCGGCACATGACTCGTCACCAAAGCAACTTTCAATACAGAACTAATCATCATCATCAACGCCTCGTCAACATTAGATAAATTAGCTAAATATTCAGTATGTCCTGGGAAATTAAAGTTAGCTTTACCAATAGCTTCTTTTGAAATTGGAGCTGTAACAAGAACATCAATTTTATTGCTTGCCAAATCTTGTGTCGCCTTTTCTAGTGCCATGTATGCGTACTTCCCCCCATTTTCTGTTACTTGTCCCAAATCAAATTTTAACTCTTCATTCCAAACATTGATCACATTTACTTTATTAGGCAATGCGTCTTCCGCTGATTTACAAGACTGGTAGGCAAACTCATCTTCTTTTATCGCTTTTTTATGATATGAAAGCGTTCGAGTAGAGCCATAAATAATCGGAATAAAATCGGTTAAAATACGCTGATCTTTCAATGATTTAATGATTACTTCAGGTCCAATGCCGTTGATATCTCCAATCGTAATCCCTACACGTGTTAACTTTTTTTCTTTCTCCATCTTATTTCAAATTCTCTAAAAAGTTCAACAATAAACGTATGCCAACACCTGTTCCGCCCTTCCCTTTATAATCTTGCGGACTTTCTAAAAATGAAGGACCAGCAATGTCCAAGTGAACATAAGGTGACTTAACAAAATGCTCCAAAAACTTACCTGCAGTAATCATCCCTGCATATTTCCCTCCAACATTTTTTAAATCAGCAATGGATGATTTCATTTCGTCATAATATTCGTCCCAAAAAGGTAATTGAACCAATCGCTCGTGGACATCATTCCCGGATTCAATTAATTGATCCATTACTTTTTGTTTCGCATTCCCCATCAAACAAGATGCTTTTGTTCCAATAGCGACAACTGCAGCTCCTGTTAAAGTCGCCGCATCAATTACTAATTCAGGATTTAGTTTATTGGAATAAGCTAACGCATCTGCTAAAATCATTCTTCCTTCCGCATCTGTATTCAATACTTCTACTGTGGTTCCATCGTACATTGTAATAACATCACCCGGAGTATATGCATTCATTCCAGGTCTATTGTCTGTTGCTGGGATTAAACCGATTAAATGAACGTCTGATTGATTCAAAGCAGTGGCATAAATCGTCGCGGCCATACATGCAGCGCCCGCCATGTCACTTTTCATTAAGTCCATAGAGCCCGCAGTTGGTTTTAAACTCAATCCTCCAGTGTCATATACTACTCCTTTTCCAACCAATACAATTGGTTTTTTATTTTTAGCATTTTTAGGTTTGTACTCTAATATTGAAAAAGTTGGAGGATCAATAGAACCTTTATTTACTGCTAACAACCCTCCCATTTTAAGAGATTCAATTTGATTTTTTTCTAAAACATTTACAGAAAAATTTGCTTCCTCCCCTAGTTTTTTAATTTCGGTTGCAAGTTGAGTTGCTGTTAAAAAAGAGACTGGCTCGTTTACCATATCACGCGCCCATAGTACTGCCTTGATGGAATTATTTAACGTAGTTATTAGATTTGTGTCGAACTTACCCACCACATTTATTTTTTCCAATGCATACTTCTTTTTCGTTGCATCTTTAAAATATTTTAGAAACTGATAATTAGACAATGCTAATCCTTCTGCTACATAAATTGAATGCTCTTTTTTAGAGACAATGGTTATTTCAGTTTCGCTTTTATTTAAATGGGTCCTTACTTTATGTCCCGCAACACGTAACCTTTCTTTTACATCAGATTCTTTTACAAAGAAAATAAATTGACTGCCTGTTTTTAAGTAATCAAATTCTTCATTTCCTGCAATAAAATTAGAAGCGAACTCATATAAATTTGAATTTTCCTCTTCTGATAAATAATTCTTTTTTCCAAGAACAAAAACGAGGCTTGTATCTTGCGTGTATTTTTTTATTTCTGCAATCATAGTAGTAGATTTATATTAATCAATTGTAAAGTTAGGTAATATCATGTGATGAACTAAATAAAATTTGTAAGAATATTTTAAATTATAGCACAAAAAAAGCGCAATTAATATTGCGCTTTAATGTAATAAGATACAAATTTCACTATTTATTTTTATTCAAAAATTGTTTTGCTGATTCGTTCAAAGGATCAAGTTCAGCAACTAATTTCCAATATTCTTTTGCTTTATTGATGTCTTTCTCTAAAGATCTCTCATAATAACCACCTAAATATTGTGCTGATTCGATGCTCATCTTTTTATTATTCCCTTTTAATCTATCTTCAACTTTGATTGCTAGAATAGTTTTTTCATAAAAAGGTTTCGCTAGCCATTTTTCCATTGAAAGATCTAATTGATGATTGCTTAACGCTCTCCAGTAATGACCAGGAGCAAAGGAAGGTGAAACTTCGTTTAGGGTCATAAATACGCTGTCTGCTTTCACATAATTTTTCATCCCCACAAAATACGCACGACCTAACTCAAACAATTCCGCCGGTGTCAATTTATCATTTGCTCTTTTGTATTCGTAATTTTCAATCGCTTTAGAATAGTTTTTTAATTTTAAATAAGTTGATGCCATAATTCCTGAAACATCTTTCTTAGCACGAATATCCAAATTAATCGCTTTCTCGTATTCAAACAATGCTAAAGAATCTGTTCCCAAATTTGACAATAATTTACCTCTATATATAAAATCTAAATAATTGATTTTATCAGTTGATGTAATTCTGAAAAAATCATCCGATGAAACTAGTCCTTTATTCGCATTCTCTTTATCAGAAGTACATTCTGCATACGAATAAGTCAACATACGCTCTACAAATGAATTTGTAAACGCATTATTTTTTAAATACAATAATTCAGTAATCGCTTCGCAATATTGTTTACCAGAAAATAAAGCTGTAGAATACCTATATCTTGCCTCCAAACTGTTATTTAATTCAAGGTATTTCTTCCAGTTTTCAATTGCCTTTTTTGGCTTGTTACTGTTCAAAAATAATTCGGCATTTTCTCTGTAAGCAGGAGCATAAGTAGGATCTATTCTTTGTGCTTCTTGGTAATTTGCATTCGCTAATGAATCAGCATTAACACGTTGGTACAATTTACCAATTCTAACAAGACCTCTTGGTGATTTAGGATTAATATCTAATACTTTATTGTA
>CAMCQL010000046.1 GCA_945877005.1 Chryseobacterium gleum | reverse complement strand
CAAGGTTCTAAAAGTTCATACGCTGATTTTGTCTTTACTTCGGTAACGACAAGTTTATTTTTATAAAACGAAACGATATCCACTTCATTCTTTCCGAACTTGTAATTAAACGCTAGATGTTGATACCCTTTTTGTTGTAAATATTCTTGGGCTATTTTCTCTCCATAAACTCCTAACTCATTGTGATTCATTAGTCAAAAATTAAAATATTAGTTAAGTTACTACTATTTCTGCATCAAAAAAAGAAGAAATTAAAATAATTCATGAAGTTGAATTACGAAAATTGAATTAGATTAAAAAAGAAAGCAAAATTAAACTACAACCGACTATTTTTCGCTTCAATCCATTTCGACATATACTTTAAACTTTGGGTCGCCTCATCGGATAGCAGCATCCCAATAAAATTATTTTGTCGGTGTTTTTTCAAATTCAACTGGATGCTTGTTAGATGAACGAGCCAAGAAGTATGTTTTAAAAAATAACCTTGCTTGAGCAAATCAAACCCTCGCAACCTAGCGTTTTCCCAATTAACTTCATCCGTATACAATTCAATGGCAGCTTTGACAAAATCTTCAATAGAATCCGTAACAACTCCACCCCATTCTGAAGGATGCGTGCACATCGATTCAGCTCCAATTGAAGTCGTAACACTTGGCACCCCATAATACATTGCATCAATTAATTTCCCTTTTACACCTGCTCCAAATCGCAAAGGAGCAATTAAGACCCTTGAAGAAGAAAACACTTGATCTAACGTATCCGCTCTACCACACACATAAAACCCCTCTTTGGGTTGGTGCAACTGCAACACCTTAGGTCCGCAGTAAGCTCCCCAAATATGTAATTCAACATCTTTTAATTGTTTTCGAAGGAGTGGCCAAACATTTTTTTTCAAATGTAAAACAGCATCATAATTTGGATCATGTAAAAAATTTCCAATAAATACCATATTTTTTCGATCATGAAACCCTTTGCTTTTTTTTACCTCACTATCCCACTTTAAAGAATCCGCCCACATTGGTAATAAAAACAATAGTTTTGACGAAATATTAAATTCATCTTGAAGCAACTTAATTTCTTCTGATGAAATTATTAATGAAACATCACATCTTAAAACACTTGCAATTTCTCTTTTTGCGCCAGATGAAATATAATCTTCAAATCTAACCTCGCGTTTTGCTTTAACTGCAAGCTGCCTAGATTTCCTTAAAAAATGCAAGTCTTCTGTATCCAATACTTTTAAAGCAAAAGGACAAACCTCTAGCACCCTCCATCCATATTGTTCTTCTGTCATAAACCGATCAAAAACAACAATGAATGGATCTATAACTGCTAGTTGTTGATTAAATGAAGCGTCATTTAAATGAATTTGTTCAGTGAATACACCTAGTGAATTTAGATCAGTAGAATATTCAGATTTTTGAGCGGCACAAAAAAAATGCACCTCATAATTTTCTTCAATACAACTTTCAATAAGCTGAAGAATCCTCACTCCAGCAGCTGAAGAACTAGGTTCAGGCCAAACATGCCCTATAAATAAAATGCGCTTTTTTCCAAAATTCATTACTTCTCAAAGTATTACATAAATACATCCCAATAGTCCAATTGAAAGATCAATAATTAAATAGTAATTTACACTTCTTTTCTGAGACATATTTAACAACAACAAAATCAGCAATAGAAAATAAACAAAATGGATAAGACTCCATCCAACTAAATAAAACGATAAATAATAATAAAGACCAACAAAAACAACTGAAATCACTTTTGACCAATGGATCCCCACTAATTGAGGTAAAGTTTTCAGAGTTGGAGAATCATACACTAAATCTCTAACATCAAATGGGACACATAAACCAACAATCAAAAAAAAGTGAGCAATAACAAAAATGATCTTTTCGTTAGATATCTGTTCTTGTAAAATCAATGGAACGACTCCAACTGCCAGTGTCCAAACTATTGCAATTAAGTACATTTTGAAACATGCAATACTTCTTAAAGAATGTCCTTTTACCGAAACAACATATAACACACTTAAAATCAAAGAAATAACTAGAAAGAGAAATACGGGCTTCAACTCTTTAAAGTAAACGACAAAAGCAACCAAGTCATAAGCAATTGAAATTAATATTAATACACTAATTAATCGCTTATTCGTACGAATCCAATTTAAAAAATGAGACTCAAAATGAATTAATTCATCGGCTCTTAAAATGCGTTGAAAGTTATAAGTAGCAAGTGTTGAAAAAAACACAAAAACGGAGTAAAACAATGCATCATTACCACCTATTTGAATCGTTACACCATAGGTTAAAAAAGCAGCAGCTACACTAATAAATGTATTGGAATAATTTAATATTTCAATCAACTGTTTCCACATATCTTTAATCCAATCTGCTTAAAGATATTGAAATGTATTGAATTTTATTAAGTTTCTTTTACCTTTATAAAAAAAAGTATCATGAAACTATTTTTAGGTACCACTTTTACTATTCTAATTCATTTACTAGTTTCTGCTCAAAACAATTCCTACCTTTTGATGCAAAAACATGTCTTATCCAATGAAAATTATGAGGATGCCAAATCACATTATTTAGAATTTTCTTCCAAATATGCAATAGATCCTGCTCAAACTTATTTATTCCTTTATAAATCACTATCAACCAACGATATTACTTTTTTCAAAAAAAAAATGTCGCAATTAATTATTGAATCAGGTAAAAAGTATACACAAATCGACAGTGTACAAGAAATTGATAATGGAGAATTCATTCAACTGATGCAAAGTAAAGGACTGATTGAATGGGCAATTCAAACTTCAAATAAAAATCATCTTAATTGGCTCAAAAAAAACTACACAGTACTTCCTTTAATCGAACTTGGAATAAAATTAAATGCAGTAAACTATTCTTTGAAAAAATTTCAACATACCTTTAACTTTAACCCAGATGAAAGCAATTTTAATGATTCCGTCTATAATTCACTTCAATTCAAAAACATAGAAGAATTGTCTAAATTCTGTGAAGTTTTTGATACCTACCCAAATTCATTCGATCATGGTCTTACGTACGCATCAAATTTCGATCAAATCCTTTTGCAAAATCTAAAAATTAAAGCCAACTTTTTCAAAACATGGGAATTACTTTCTCCTCATATAGAAAAAAAATACCTTGAAGGAAAGTTAAGTTTTATGAAATTCGTTTATTATGATCAAATGAGTGCGCGGCATTTTGGTTACCAATTTTATGGAACACTTGAAAATGTAGAATGCTTTGACAATGAAACGACAAACGCTTTGAGAGAACGTTTCCAACTAGGTTCAATTCAATGGAAAAAGGATTAATAGCTCCTAAGAAACAAATACGAGACTCCAGCACAAACTAACCCAGTAACAAAAGAAAGATTTGCGGATATTAATGTATTTGAATAGGTCAATATAGTCATAAACGAACCTAACATGATCCCAATTTCTAGCGCAATAAATAACGTTCCAGTTCCGATTCCTTTTCGATTTGTTGGCGATAAATCTGCAGACCACGCATATAATGCAGGACTAATAATCCCGGTAGCAACTCCAAAAACAACTGAAGAAAGCGTAAATACAAATTGATTGATCGAAAACATTAATAGAATCATTGCTCCTCCTAAACAAACAACGCCCCATTTTAACGCAACAACCCTCCCTTTTACATCAGAAAATCGACCCGCAAAAAAACGAATAAGAATTGTGGAAACAACGTAGAATAAAAAGAACCACCCTTTATTCTCTATCGCTAAGTACTCACAAATATCTGGAACAAGTACAAAAATGATACCTGAACAAACGGAAGTCAAAATCATGACTATTGCCGCTGGAAAGACACCTCTTTCAAACAAATTTTCCCTTGATGGGACAATTAAAGAGAGTGAGAAACGTTGCTTTTGAGAAAGCGTTTCCTTCACACTTAATTGAAATAACAATGCTATCCCAACAAAGATAGCCGCTAAAACAAACATTCCTTGTGTACCTAAATACGCTTTGGTTGGACTTCCGATTAGCTGACCTACCCCTATGCCTACCGAAATAAACGTGCCCCAAATCCCCATACCCGAACCACGTCGCTCAATTGGGAGTTCATCGATGACCATCGCAGTTGCACCTGTGGGTGAAGCACCTACACTAAAACCATGGATAAATCGTAACATTAGAAACAGGTAGATACTTGACGCAAACGGGTACATTAATAAAGTGAAAATACTCAAGATTGAACCAAAAATAATCACGAATTTCCTTCCAACTTTATCTGCTAATTGACCAGCAAAAGGCCTAGATATTGCAGCTGCCAAAGCAAAAAACACAATTATCAACCCCTTATAATCACCTGCATTCATTGAGGTAATCAATTGATTCATCTCAGGTAGAATCATATTGAAACTTACCATAAAGAATAAAATAGCAATTGATAAAAACCAAAAATCTTTAGTATAGGTTTCCTTCAATGTGGTTTGGTTTTAAAAATGGATTGATAAAAACAACCAAAAATACTGCTAAACGAATTACTGAAAATCTCAAAATTAGACACCAAAATGTCTACTTGCTTCATCAGCAATGTAACCACCAATTGCTAAAGAAGCTGTTGCAGCTGGAGATGGAGCGTTTAATACATGAATTGAATTTCCATGGTATTCGATTCTAAAGTCATCTCGAGTATCCCCATTTTCACCTAAAAGCAATGCTCGAACACCCGCTCTACCTGGAACAATATCATCCATTGTTAATGAAGGAATAAGTACTTGTAACGTTTCTAAAAATAATTTTTTAGAAAATGCACGTCTGTATTCATCCAAACCATATTTCATGTTTTGCATAAATAATTTCCACGTTCCTTTATATGTCAAAGCATCTATTGTATCTTTCAATGAAAAATCTGTTTTGTTATATCCCTCTCTTTTAAAAGTAAATACTGCATTTGGACCACACTCAACATCACCATTTGTCATACGGGTAAAATGAACTCCTAAAAAAGGAAAATCAGGATTTGGAACAGGATAAATTAGATTTTTCACCTTGTGTTTCGCTTCTTCAGTTAATTCATAATAATCACCTCTAAATCCAACTACTTTTTCTTTTAAGTTTACACCATCCTTTTTTGCCAAACGATCCGCTTGTAAACCTGCACAAAAAACTAAATGTTTCGCTGTAACATTTCCCTTATTGGTAACAATCGTAGAAATCGTCTCTCCTTTTTCGACATCAATAACCTCATGTTCTAATAACAATTTACTTTCGGACTGTATAGCGAGGGAAATTTCAATCATTTTCGAAGTTGCCCCTCTAAAATCAATAATTCCAGTACAAGGAACCCATAAACCAGCAATACCTTCAACAAATGGTTCAATCTCTTTAATCTGAGACGAAGTGATTTTTTCTAATCCTTCGATGTTATTTGCACTTCCATTTTGAAAAATTTTCTCCATATACTGCAATTCACTCTCTTTTGTCGCAACAACAACTTTACCACACACATCGTGCGCAATTCCATGTTCCTTTGCAAAAGCAACCAATTCGTGTCTACCTGAAACACAATTTTCTGCTTTCAACGAACCTGGTGTATAATATAATCCTGAATGAATAACACCTGAATTATGTCCTGTTTGATGATCTGCAACTAATTTTTCCTTCTCAATCAAAACTATTTTCAACTGAGGATTCTTCTTTTGTAATTTATAAAAAGTAGCAGCACCAACTATGCCTCCTCCAATTATTGCAACATCGTAAGTCATAACATCTATTTTGTGCAAAAATAATAAACTGAAGCATGCAAAAAGGAGTAATCTTGTTTATTTTTGCTCAAGAAACTGCCCCTTTTATGAAACTACCTTCAAGATACTTACAAGATGCTGTAGACCAACTCTCTACTTTACCAAGTATTGGTAAACGATCTGCATTACGTTTGGTATTGAGTTTACTTCATCGTAAACCAGAAGAAATTGAACGTTTTGCTCAGGCATTTCTCGCGTTAAAAACACATGTGAAACATTGTAAATCTTGTAAAAATATAAGTGACAATGAAATATGTAGTATTTGCTCGAATCCTCAAAGGAATCATGAGATCATTTGTGTCGTTGAAGACATTAGAGACATATTAGCTATCGAAGAAACAAATTCATTCAAAGGAATTTACCATGTCTTAGGAGGCATCATTTCACCAATGGATGGAATCGGGCCGAATGACTTAAATATAAACGACTTAATCTTTAAAGCATCGAGTTCTAAAGTAAAAGAAATTATATTTGCCCTAAGTCCTACTATGGAGGGAGATACAACCAATTATTATTTATACAAAAAATTAAAACCGTTTGACTTGCTTATTACAACGCTTTCAAGAGGGGTATCTGTCGGAAGTGAATTGCATTATACAGATGGTTTAACGTTGGGGAGATCTCTAATGAATCGAACCCCATTTAAATTAGAATCTTAATTTGATTAGAGAACCATCGTAAAGTGATTTACAATGAAATGTTATTCTCAATGTAATCAATTAAAGAATGAATCACTTTTATGTGAATTTCTTGTGCGCGATCAGCAAACTTTGAATAAGGTGCGCGTATTTCTTCGTCACACAATCCGGCCATCTTACCCCCATCCTTTCCAGTTAAACCGATAATTTTCATTCCTTTTGACCTTGCTACACTAATTGCATTTAGCACGTTAACAGAATTGCCTGATGTTGAAATTGCAACTAAAACATCATTCGAATTTCCAAACGCTTCTAAAAAACGAGAAAAAACAAAATCATAACCATAATCATTTGATACACAACTCATATACGATGGGTCTGAAATCGCCAATGCAGGAATCGCTTTTCGATCATTCCGATACCTTCCTGTCAATTCTTCTGCAAAATGCATTGCATCCGACATTGAACCTCCATTGCCACATGACATAACTTTTCCTCCGTTGTGCAAAGCTTCAACAATCAAACTTCCAGCTTTCGTAATTTTGGTGAAATTTTCTTCTACTGAAAATTCTTTTAGAACTTTCATAGCTTCTTCAAAATGGGTAGCAACAGAATTCTTATTCATGAATTTCAGGTTTTAAATGTTAAATCTAGCAAAATTAAATAACCAAAATTAAATAATCTACTTATAAAATCTACTTTCTAATTAAATTAGTGCTCTTATATTCAATTTACATCAAATAAATATACGCCATATGCACTTCACTATTTTATTAAGTTCCCTTACGATTCTTTTATCTAATTTTTTTGTTCTTTCTCAATCAAATGATTGCTATAAAAAGTTAGAATCATCCTTTCAATCACGTGGTAGTTATACAGTAGAAGATGCGGTACATAAAAATGTAATCGTAAGTTATTTCAAGCCTGAAGGAAGTTACTGTTACAATGGTAAAGCACGTATTGAAAATGGATGCATTGTTGCAATTTTCATCCAGCTTGAAGACGAAACCTATGAACTGTTTGACAAAAAATTTTACAATTCTGAAAAAAAGGCGCCAACTATTGACAATGGCATATCTGAATTAATCACAACGGACAATGGGGATAAGTTTAAAGTAGTTTTTATAGACAAACTTAAACCCAAAAACAAATCTTTCAAAGAGGCTGAATTACCAGATGATTTATAGTTAGCGAGAAAAAACATAAGACAAAATATTCGCACCCATTTGAAGTGCTATTTTTCTCTTTTCAGCTGAATCATTGTGTACGTTTTGATTTTCCCATCCATCACCTAAATCAGTCTCATAGGTATACAAACAAACAATTTTTCCTTCAATGATTATAGCGTATGCTTTTGCAGCCTTATCGTCGTGTTCGTGAATTTTAGGCAGTCCTTCAAAATCAAATTTCTGATGGAAAATTGGATGATTCGGAGGCAACTCCTCTAACTTATTATTTGGGAAAATTCGTTTTAATTGTGTCCGTATATAAGTATCCATTCCATAATTATCATCAACATGTAAAAAACCTCCACCTAACATGTATGTTCTTAAATTATCAATTTCTTGGGTATTAAACACCACATTTCCATGCCCCGTCATATGTACAAATGGATATTCGAAAATGTCCTTACTAGTGGCATCAACGTAAGGAACGTCTTTGTGTATTTTCATTCCCAGAGTTCCATTACAAAATTGCACAAGATTAGGTAACGAGGTAGGATTGGCATAATAATCACCACCACCATTGTATTTCAATACTGCTAATTTAAATGTCTGGCCAAAAACACTTAAAGAAAGTGAAAGGACAATTCCTAAGACTATTATATTCTTCATTACCATTTACTGATTAATTGACACTCACTCATCCATCGATTAACGTATCCTAATTCAATTAAAAACGTTCTAAACTTAACTTTGCTTGAACACAGGCATACAACCCTGCTGTTTCTGTCCTTAATCGATTCATTCCCAAACTAATAAAATCAAATTTTTTTTCACTTGCAAGCGCAATTTCATTTTTAGAAAAATCCCCTTCAGGTCCAATTAAAATAGGATAATTTTTAGATTGAATCACTTGTGAAAGTTGATTTTTCTCCCCTGCAACACAATGAGCCAAAGCACCATATTGGTAGTTATTTAGAAATTCTTTCACTGTTAAAACAGGATTTAAAATCGGTAAATAGCTTCGTTTTGACTGCTTCATTGCAGCAATTAATATTTTCTCAATTCGATCTAATTTAATTTCTTTCCTTTCACTGTGTTCTCCGATTATAAATGTTAGCTCTGTTACTCCAATTTCAGTTACTTTTTCTACTAACCATTCAATACGATCTAGATTTTTTGTAGGTGTTATTGCCAAATGTATTTGATAATCGGGTTGTTCCGACAATTCAAAAGATAAAATCTCAAGTTTACACCGTTTAGGATGATCCTCAATTATCGTTGCTTGATAAATTCCTCCAAGTCCATCCAACAATTCAATACGATCACCTATTTTCAAGCGAAGCACTCTACACGCATGTTTAGATTCATCTTCAGAAAGCGTAATTTCTTTGACTAAAGCATTCAATTTAGGTACATAAAAACTATTCATACGATTACTAATGCATCAATTTATAAATCATTTCAACCATTAAATCATACTCTTCGTAAGAGGCGCTGTTAATTCCTTTTGACTTTAAATCGTATTCGTGTAAAATTGAAATATTACTTGCAATTTTCTTTCGATCAAATACTCTGGTTGCGATGAGTAGATCTTTGGTGATGAATGGAGCGATGCCTAATAAAGACGCTAATGCTTCGGGACTTTTATTTGGTGCGAAATTTACCTTCATTAATTGACTAAAGAGATTAAATAAAGTACTAATCACAACAACTAAAGGACCCGTTTTGGGATTATGATGAAAATACAAGACAATTTTCATTGCTTTCTCAAAATCATTACTACTTACAGCTTTGGATAATTCAAAGACATTATAATCTTTTGAAATACCAATATTCTCTTCTATGTGTACTTCATTAATCGTAGATCCTTTTTCAATCAATAACGCCAATTTGTCTAACTCATTCGTAATACGACTCAAATCATTCCCTAAGAAATCCGCCAACATAATCGCTGCTTTTCCAGTTATCTTGTAGTCAGTGGTAGCCATATATTTAGAAATCCAATCAACCAATTGATAATCGCGTACCCTTTCAGACAGAAAAACTTCTCCTACTTTAGGAAACAACTTTGCTATTTTTTTTCTCGCATCAATTTTTTTGTGTTTGTGTGCGAAAACAACAACTGTTGAAGGACTTGGTTGATTCAAGTAAGTCTCGAAAGCATCTAAATCCTTCATTTCTTGAGCTTCTTTTACTAACACCAATCTCCTTTCAGCCATCATCGGAAAGCCTTTTGCTTCAGAAATTAATTGCAACACATTAACTTCTTTTCCATAAAAAATTGTTTCATTGAAATCTTTTTCATGGGGTTCAAGAACATTTGATTGGAACTCCTTAGTGAGTACATCAATGTAATAGGGCTCTTCACCGTGTAATAAATACACCGGTTTAAATTTTTTACCTCTAATATCTTGTATTAACGATTTAAAATCCATAGCTCAAAGTTAATGATTTGTTAGAAAAAAGATTTCTAATTTTAGCATATTAATTTTGATACTTTTGATTCATGGATTTTACTCCACTTGATTTACCTAACGCACCTCTAAAACTCTCTCAAAAAGAAGGCGTTTTTTTTGTATTATGTGAAATAAGAAGAAAAAAAATAGTGCTTACACCTGAAGAATGGGTCAGACAACATGTCATCCATTACCTCATCAAACAAAAACAAGTTCCTCAAGGCTTGATAGCTTCTGAAATAGGTGTTAAAATTCACAAATTGGGTAGAAGGTGCGATATCGTTGTATATGGAAAAGACAAAAAAATAAAAATCCTTGTAGAATGCAAAGCTCCTGAAATTAAAATCACTGAAAAGACACTTCATCAAATCGCTCATTACAACGCTGCCATCAACGCAGACTACTTATGGCTTACCAATGGTATTACGCATCATTTTATTTATATCAATCGAAATAAGCAAAAGCTTGAACATATTGAGGAGCTACCCAACTTTGATTTAATTATTTGAGTTTTTTTCGATGTTCTTTAATTGAATTAAAAATCCAATCGTAATTGTACATCATGTGACTGTCCTTA
>CAMCQL010000045.1 GCA_945877005.1 Chryseobacterium gleum | reverse complement strand
AAAGTAACACCTCGAGTTGTAAACTTTGTTTCACTTTTATTCTTCTCAGAACCTTCCTTGTAAGTAATTATTGTGTAATCCATGTTTTCTTTAATGATGCGTTCCCCATTTTCTTTTACATCAAAAAAGACTTGTCCAAGTCGATCCGTTTTTCCTTCTACCACTGAACCATCCGCGCCTTGAATTAATACTTTAACAGATGAAATTTTACGTTCACTCTGACCTAATTTAGAGACCATAATTTTTAAATCATAGTTATTCGGTGGTAATTTGTAATTATATAAATCAGGCTTTGAATTATTACCCACTCCATTTTTTCGCTCAGAGGTAAAAAAACCAGCGTTTTCATTTATTTCAATTAAACTATAATCATTTGCTTCTGAATTTCTTGGTAAGCCAATATTGACAGGGTTTTCCCATAAATATTTATCAGAATCAACTACACGTTGTGCTTTAAATATATCTAAGGCTCCAAGTCCAGGATGTCCATTACTCGAGAAATACAAATCTTCATAGGAATTAAAAGAAGGAAACATTTCATCACCAGCTGTATTTATTTCAGGACCTAAATTGACAGGAACGGACCATAAATTAGTTTTTTTAGAATAAGTTGTATACCATAAATCTAACCCTCCAAAACCTCCTGACATATTTGAAGCGAATATTAAATAATTTCCATCACCAGAAACACATGGGTGACCAACGGATATAGTATCGTCACTTTTAATCGGAAGTTTTGTTGGCTCGCCCCATTCTTTGCCTCTAATGTCTGACAACCAAATTTCACACCCTAAATTTTTATTAGATTCTTTGGGGCAACGTGTAAAAAACATTTTTTTATACTTGCTATCAAAACAAACCGTACCCTCATTGAATTCAGAATTAATTTTTTCACCGTTTACCAACGTAGGCTCTTGCCAATTTTCATTTTTATCTTTTTGAGCAACCCACAAATCCATATGTGTACCTCCAGAACGAGGATCTACATCTCCATTAAAACTACTTGGTCGATCAGAAGAAAACAAAATGGAAGTCCTTTTTTTATCCGCCCAAACTGGTGACATATCAAAACCCTCTTTATTTAACACATTAACATTTGTAATAATATGCCTAGTTTTATTCAATTCAAATTCATAAATTAATTTACAGGCATTTAATCCCGCCTCTACCCTTTTATCTGAAGGAACCATAGCTTTGTATGCCTTGTAGTTTTCTGTAGCTACCTTACAATCACCTAAGTACCTAGACATTTCAGCGTAATAAAAAAGAACCTCTGGCTTGTTTTTTTGATAATTAAAAGAAAGTGCTTTTTGATACCATTCAATCGCTTGCTTAAAATCTTCTACATGTCTAAAGCATTCAGCAGTTTTAAACGCCATATCCCCTTTTCGATCGTTGGCTTTTTTGCTTTTAGGATTCACCTTTTCAAACGCTTCAATTGTTAATTTTGCAGCAGTATAATAACTTTCATTATTGTATTCTTTATTAGCTTTTTTAATCTCCTTTGGCTCTTGACTTAAAGCACCCAATGAGATAAAGACACAAATAATGAAAAAAGTAAATTTATGAGAAAAAATCAGCATAGTTTTGAAAGTTGATTTAAGTAACATGTAAAGTTAATCATTTCAAATTAATCCTTAGAATACATCGTGTAAATTTCCCACTTACGAATCAGTTCCTGAAAAGAAGGTGGCAGATCAGAATCAAATTGATGAAATTCTCCAGTTATAGGATGGGTAAACCCTAACGTTTTTGCGTGTAACGCTTGTCCGGGGAGCAATTTAAAACAGTTGTCTATAAATTGTTTGTATTTAACATTCGTAGTTCCACGTAATATTTGATCACCACCATATTCATTATCATTAAACAATGGATGACCAATGTATTTCATATGCGCTCTAATTTGGTGCGTCCTTCCAGTCTCTAACTTGCACTCTATCAAAGTAACAAGTCTAAATCGTTGAATAACTTTATAATGTGTAACAGCGTGTTTACCGTAATCTTCATTAGGGAAAACTGTCATCATTTTTCTGTTCTTAAGTGAACGTCCAATATTTCCTGTAATAGTACCTGATTCATTTTCAACATCTCCCCAAACTAAAGCACAGTATCTTCTTTCAGTGCTTCGGTCTGAAAACTGCTTTGCAAGATGCATTAAAGCAAATTCAGTTTTAGCAATTACCATTAAACCAGTGGTGTTTTTATCCAAACGATGAACTAATCCTGGACGACCATAATAATCAGAATCTTTCATCGGTAGGTTTTCAAAGTGGAAAACTAAAGCATTGACCAAAGTATCCTTGTAATTTCCACACCCTGGATGAACGACCATTTCAGAAGGTTTGTGAACTACAGCAAGGTATTCATCTTCAAATTCAAAATTTAAAGGAATGTCTTGAGGTATCAACTCTAACTCCCTTACTGGGTATGGCAATAAAATAGCTACCTCATCCCCTGGTTTAATTTTATAATTTGATTTTACAACAGATTTATTCACATAAATATTACCATCGTTCGCCGCATTTTGAATTTTGTTACGCGAAGTATTGGGCAAACGATCCATTAAAAATTTATCAATTCGAATAATTTCTTGTCCTTTGTCTACAATAATATTGTGATGCTCAAACAATTCATCCTCTTCATGCAACTCATCCTCAGAATTCTCAATCATAGTAACCTCTCTCATTAATTCTTAATTAATTTAAATGTAGTTCCTGCCTTAGTGTCTCGCACTAAATAAATACCATTGTTTAGCAAAGAAATATCTATTGGGTGTCCAAGGTATTCAAACGATTTTAATATTCTTCCATTAACATCTAATAAATCAAAATCAGCAGAGATACAAGAATCATCTAGTTGAAATGATGAAGAGGAAGGGTTAGGGAATAGCATTTGCTTGTTTCTTATGCGAAGCGTACTATTAGAAAGCGATTTATTGTATTTGCTATTGAAAATTGGCCGAATCATTAGTGAGCCATTAATATTCAAACTTGACTTCTGCCACTCCTTTTCAGCCAATGAATAATAAAGATTTGAAAGTGAATTTGTATTTGCATCCAATCCAACATTTAACCAATCTTGATCGTATTGTCGCAAACCAATAAAGAAGTTATCTTTTATAGTTACACCTTTAAAATCAACAAAGTAAAAGGATTGAAAATCATTTCTGTTTTTCCCGTAACGAATAGTTCTAAGATTTAAATTTCCGTCTTCATAAATTAAATTACCTGGTGTACCATTATTATCTTCTCTTACAACTATCGAAAAATTCTTAGCAGATTTATCTTCAACAGTAGGGACAAAACAAATACTTAAACCAATTAATGTATCTATCTCATAAACAGAGAATTTATACGCTATTTCTGCTTGATTTGACTTTAACCCATAGGCTAATTCTGCAGAACCATCATCGTAGGCATAATAATCTTTAAATTCTAATTTTGAATAAGAAGTATCATTCAATGGATCATTCGTAAAAGGAGCTGGAACAGCAACTTTGATATTGAAAATAGCGGAATCAACCAACTTATTTTTTACCCATGTGATTTTTCTAGGGAAATCGTGAAAGCTTACATTCGTGCTTTGAGCTAAATAGTTCAAATTATTCCCTGGTAATAAAGATGAATTTATTACCGCTTGCGCAATTTGTTTTCCGCTTTCATATACTTTTACATTCCCATCCAAAGTATTTTGATCTTTCAAACTACCATTACGAACCATTATCTTTACAGAATCATTGAACACCTCCGATGATGCATTTAAAAAATGTTCCCATGGAATGGATTGGTATTTTTTAAGCAATGAATTCACTGGGTACATCAACGCAAAATCTTGAAAATTGGTGTCAGAAACCCCGGAAAACTTTCTTAATTTGACATAATCAATATGAAAATGATCTAAATCACCTGATAAATCGCCATAATTTACAAAACGAAACTGAAAACCTTTTTTATAAAAGACAGTGTCGATCAATGGAATATGAACTTTCGTAAAAGTTTGAGACTGAAGTTGAAACTTATTAAAATCCGACTCCGGAGTAGTTCCCCATATAGAAATCCATTTATTTAAATTAACATTATAAAACTGTAGACACAACGAATCGTGTTGTAAAAGTGTTCCTGTAGTTATGTTTTCTGGAGCATCACCATTCCCTTTAGGTTGATAAAGAAAACTAAAATAAACAGAATCTTTTTTTTCAACAGATGATAAATCAATTGGTTTAGAAGTTAAATAATCACCATACCCTCTCGCACTTGAATTAATAAAATAAGGATAGCCATTCGCATTTAATCCATCAAATGTTACAACTCCTAAGGACCAAGGATTAACTGCATACCAATCATTTCTGTAGGCATTCGAGTCGATCCAATAATATGATTTATTATTTATTTTATTAAAAAACAATCTTATAGAATCTTGTATTAAAACATTGTTGACATAAATTGTATCCATCGCATTCGGTACACCAACTGTATCAAACGTAGAAAATGCAGGATAAATCAAAATTTCAGAAAAATTGAACGGATAAGACGATAAATCGTAATTGTTAAATTTTAAAGGAATGTTTTTAAGCTTAGTAGATTTTTTAGTAATTGAATCAAACTTATACTGAAATGTTTCTTCTAAGGTAAACTTCAATTTAGAGTCGAGCGGTTGATTGGTCGATTTATTTACAAATTTATAAAACACCTCAGAAGTTAAATTTTCATCTTCCAAAGAAGAACTGAACTTCTGAAAATGGTCTACAGAAAAATCATCGTAAAAAGGTAATTGTAACGTATCTAAAATGTAAATTATTGATGAATCCAAAGAAGAAGATCTCTTATTCGATGAAAACTCACTTTGATTAACAATCGACTTTACAACCTCCTGCGCACTTAACAAATGCACAATAAAAAATGTGATAAATAATAAAAAAAACTTATTGGTCATCAGATTCAACTAACTTTTTCCTTTTCTTTTTCTTTTTTTCAGCTTCCTCTTCCTCATCTTTGTATTTCTCCTCAGAGAAATCTTTGTCTAAGAAGATTACCATATCTGTACCAGGGGGGCGAACATTCCCTTCAAAATATTCTGGTGTTTGAGAGTAAACCCTAGCAGTTAAGGAATCTTTTTTAGTTTCACATCCTAAACATTCTCCCACCAAAAATGTAACTGATGGTAACTCATACAAAGTAGAATCTACCTGAAACATTGTCAAACCAAATAAATCGGGAACATCGAACGGTTCTTCACTCATCGCTTTACCTATTACCAAATGAATCACAGAACCAAAAGGAAGTTTAACTTCATCTCTCATCAATCGATTCTTGTATTTCTGAGAAATGACTGCGCCCACATCCTTACTTTTTTTGAAAGACACTTTGAACCTTAACCCTTTATTTCTAAGAATGCTTTCAGCGTATCTTCTAGATTTATTGAATAAAATTGGAACAGTTACGAATCTTACTTTTTTTGAGACACTTACTTCAACAATTCGAGTGCTTTTAACAAAAATATGTGATTGAGAAGTTGGTTCAGGAAATTGCTTCACAATCGTTCCGTTTCTGAATTCAGGTCTGTAAATAGAATCAATAAGTACGTATTCTAGACCAGAATCGTCAAGCAAATACTCGATTTTAGAAATATGTTTTCCTAATAAATTAGGAACGGCAATTTTCTCACCATGATGTGTTCTTACTTCAAGATAAAATAACGTACCTCCAACAAGTAAAATGTAGGTTAGAATTACCAAACCTAAATTTTTAAAAAACAATTTACTTCTTAAGAAGGACAATATATTTCGAAATAAATTCATAAATAACAAATTTCGAACAAATATAAAAATAACTTAATGAGATTTCCTCATAAATGCTAGATTATGATCAAAAGTTTTCCTATTTGAATAATCTTAAAAGCAATTAAGTAAAAAGAGAAAGAAAAAATTCAAGAATAACAAATAGTGTTCCGTAAAAGCATCTAAGATTTCAAACATCAAACATTCAACAAAGAACAATTTTTTAAATAAAATAAAGCCATTAAAATTTACTAAATAATAAGTCAGCACTAAAAAAAAATTTAGACAACAAATAAAGTATAATGAACTTTAAAACAACAACTTAATTTAAATTGAAAAGATATGAAAATAAAAATGGTAAAAACTTTAAATCACGTTTAGCTATCAACCTTTTGCAATTATCTATTTTTATAACTCAAAAATTAAAATGAACTAATTCTGTTCATGTATTAAAAGAATTAGAAACCAAACATTAATAAAATGAAAAAAATTGGAATTATTTGCGGAGGTTACTCATCTGAATATGAAATATCTATAAAAAGTGCAACAACCATCTTAAATAATTTTCCGAAAGAATATTCACCCTATTTAATTATTCTCAGTCGAAAAAATTGGACCCTGAAAATTGGAGATTCTACCTTTGATTTTGACCCATGGACCTTTTCTTACGCAACGGAAAAAGGAATAATAAAACTTGATGCTGCCCTTATTTACATCCATGGAACACCCGGTGAGAATGGTAAAATTCAAGCCTTGTTAGATATTATTCATATTCCTTACATTAATTCAAATGCGCTTTCTTCTGAATTATCATTTGACAAATGGTTTTGCAATCAATTCTTAAATAATTTCGGGATAAATGTAGCGAAATCAATACATTTAACATGTAATCAAAAAATTGAAAAAGAACTAATAATTAATGAATTAGGACTTCCATGCTTTGTGAAACCTTCCGATTCTGGTTCTAGCTTTGGGATTTCTAAGGTATCGGATGAAGAAAGTTTATTACCTGCGCTAGAAAAAGCATTTAAAGAAGGTGATACTGTTGTGATTGAGTCTTTTCTAAAAGGAACAGAAGTTACTTGTGGGGTGTATTCGACAAAGAATGGCATTCATACCTTGCCAATAACTGAAATCGTAAGTGAAAATGATTTTTTTGATTACGATGCGAAATACAATGGGAAATCAGATGAGATTATTCCAGCAAGAATTTCAGAAATGGAAGCAAAATTAGTAGAAGAAACAGCAATAAAATGCTACCAATTACTTCAACTTAAGTCAATTGCTCGAATAGACTTCATGTTAGTAGAAGGAAGCCCTTTTGTTATTGAAGTGAACACTACACCAGGATTCTCTGAAGCAAGTATCGTACCGAGAATGTTGAAATACAAAGGAGAATCTATTCAAGACTTCTGGAAATCAATCATAGAATTTGAATTACCTGACTCATTTTAAGAGATAAATCGCATTCATTACAGGTTCCATTTTTTTTACTATTGCGCTGTTACTGCACGAATAATTAGTTACAATCAACGCAAATGCTAACTCTCTGCCTGAAATAGTAGTAATGTATCCTGCATAAGACTTTACACTATTCATTGTCCCACTTTTCGCAATAAATTTCCCTTCGGAACATTGGCCTTTGCAAAAAGACTTCAGTGTACCCGAAGTACCTGCAACTGGAAGTGTATTTTTAAAAACAGAATTATTTTTAGAAGAATGCATGTATTTTAACAAGCTGCAAAATGTAGCAGCACTAATTTTATTTGTTCGGGAAAGACCACTACCATCTTTTAAAGAGAGTCCTTTTGAAAAAACTCTTCCTTTCCAATACTCTTCCATCAACTGAGCAGAATTGTCCGTTAATCCAACACCACTTTTTTCAAAACCTACCCAAGCTAACAAAGTCTCAGCAAAAACATTAATACTTTTCATATTTGTCCAGTAGGCAATTTCTTTAACTGTTTTACCTGTAAAAGACATTAAATGAGTTAGTTTTTTGTAACCAATAACCGAATCGACAAAAGAGCGAGCGCTTAAAAGGGATCCATTAATTGTAAATCCCGAAGCATTCCATATCCGAACTAATTCGTTTAAAAATTCCATTTCAGGATCAGGTAAGCTCCCTTTTACCAAAAAAGTGTCTCGATTAGCAGGCAATGTCCCAGATAGTCTTCGATCATAAGAAAAAGGAACACCATAAATATTTGAATTATCAGACCCTATATTCGCTGAATAAACTGCACCACTTAAACTTAAATTTTTTATTTCAGGAAAAACTTTAAATAATGAAGCTTTAGCACCATTTTTTGGAACATTAAAATACAAACGCAAAGCATTGTCATAAATGGAAAGCCCTGAATGGAAAGCCCCATAATAATTACCAACATCTGAATTCCCCCAACCTTTAGGTGTTCCTTTGTATCCAAAACCAACCCCATCTGCATAGATATTACCGACCACACCTTTAATTCCAAGTTTATTCAATTTGATTTTCCAATCGACTAGAAATTGAAACAAACTATCTTCAGCATTAAAATACTGACTGCCCATAGAAATATCCGCACTTCCTCTTATAATCAAATCGCCAAATAATGTGCTATCTTTAATGTAGCCATTGTGGAATAAAGAAGTAACTGGCGCATAATTTTCACCCAATACTTCAATTGCAGTCGCGGTAGTAAACAATTTTACTGTCGAAGCACAAGTTAGAGCAACTGAATCATTTTCAAACTTTAATAAAGTATCCGTCTTTAAGTCAACTAATGAAAAACTTACGTTCGCGTTTCTCAGAGTTAGGTCTTTTTTAAAATCTATCCAAGTACTATCAAAATTATCCTGCGCAAAATTGTAAGAACAAATAATTGACAAAAGAAAAAATAGAAAAGAAAAAAATCTGAACATCTAAGATTACATTAAAGAAATTACAAGTAAAACAAAAGTAAAAAATCTAATTTTAAGTCTTTAATATTAAAGAAAAAAAAGGAGTTAAACCATAAAAAAATCTAATTTTGCATTTTTTCTCAAATGCCAAAAGTTCTTCGAATCATTAACAGATTTAATCTAGGTGGACCAACCTATAATGCAACTTTTTTATCTCGGTTTATGGAAGATGAATTTGAAACATTATTGATAGGGGGATTGCCAGAAGATGGCGAAACAGATTCTTTACATATCCCTGAAGAATACGGAATTAAACCTCTCATTATAAAAGAACTGAAAAGAAAACCTAGTATCAAGTCTGATCGTGAAGCCTACGAAAAAATAAAAGCAATTATTCAAGAATTTAAACCAGACATCGTCCATACTCATGCCGCGAAAGCAGGTGCATTGGGAAGAAGAGCAGCATTTGCATGTAACGTTCCAATCGTTATACACACATTTCATGGACATGTTTTTCATTCGTACTTCAACCCAATTAAAACTCACATATACAAATACATAGAAAAGAAACTTGCAAAAAAATCTACTTCGATTATAGCAATTAGCCCAATACAAAAACACGAACTTTCACGAATACACAAAATTTGTTCCCCAGAGAAAATAAAAGTAATTCCATTGGGATTTGATTTACAAAAATTTCAGAAAAACTATACCCAGAATAGAATTGATATAAGAAAGCAATATCAACTCAATGAAAATCAAGTTGCAATAGCTATAACTGGTAGATTAACGAAGATTAAAAATCATCACTTTTTCCTAGATATTGCGGAAAAACTTCTAGAGCAAGGGGAAAAAAATGCACGTTTTTTTATTGTTGGGGATGGTGAACTTAAAAATGAAATAACACAAAGGGTCAATGAAATAAACCAAAAATACGGTGAATACATTGAATTAACATCATGGATATTAGACATCGCTACTTTTAATTCTGGCATGGACATTGCTTGTCTAACATCTGATAATGAAGGCACTCCTGTGAGTTTGATTGAAGCACAAGCAAGCAATCTCCCTGTGATTAGTACAAATGTTGGAGGTGTAAAAGACATTATGAAAGAAGGGGAGACTGGCTATATCGTAGAAAAAGGGAATCTTCAGGAATATGTTCAAAAATTGGGAATTTTAATAAAAAATAAAGAACTTCGTGCAAAATTCGCTTCAAATGGGTGGCCATTTGTAAAAGAGAGATTTGATTACAGTCGATTAGTCAATGATATGAAGTTATTTTACAACGAATTAATTGCAAAAAAAAATGTTTAAATTTTTAAAATACGTTGTACTTTTCGTAGTAATCACCGCTACACTTAATTCTTGTTGGATACAAAGAAATAAGTTGTTTAAAATTCCGAAAGGAAGTGATTTCACATACGATACCCTTCCTTCAGCTCCTTATCCCGATTACAAAATTGCTGTGGACGATAAAATTGCTTTCAGTATATTAGCAAATAATGGTGAAAAGATTTTCTTAGGAGGTCAATCTGCACTAGGAGCAGGAGAATTCATAGTAAAAAGCAATGGTTTCACCTACATACCTCTGTTGGGTGAAATAAAATTATTGGGATTAACAATTGTAGAATGTGAATTGTTATTGGTGAAAGAATTTTCAAAATACATCAATGACCCTTATATCAAACTTACAGTTTCAAATTCTAGAGTCATTGTATTCACTGGAGAAGGCGGAAACGCTCAAATCATTCCAATTAATAATGCTAAAACAACATTATTAGAAGTTGTAGCTCAAGCAGGAGGAATTCCAAAAAAAGCAAACGCAAGCAACATAAAATTAATTAGAACAGTCAATGGAAAACGAAAAGTTTTTTTGATTGACCTTTCTACCATCGATAAATTAGATGCAGCAGAAATGTTAGTACAAGCAAATGATTACATTTATATTGAAGAAAATGTAAATATTGCTATTGATTTTGTTCAAGAAATCACTCCTTATTTAAGTTTGTTAACTTTTGCAATAAGTACATATACTATTTTTAAAACATTTTCTAAGTGAAAAGTGCTCCAACAGGATTAATCGTCAATAAAGGATTTTATCCCCATATTATTCGAAATATT
>CAMCQL010000044.1 GCA_945877005.1 Chryseobacterium gleum | reverse complement strand
AACATGAACCAATTTGTCAGAATATGTTTCAATAGCAACACTATTACACATCTAAAAAACTAAACCTAAATATTGTAAATATAAATTTAATTATCAAACACTTACCATTGAGTTATGAAAAATTGAAACGATTGTCCAAAGGATAACATTTTTATAATTTTCACAAAATAAGAGCATTTCAAAACACTAAAACAATCGTTGATTCAAAAATTTAACATCCTTATTTACGGCAGTTATTCCGATGGCTATCGGAACCGGTGTTGAATTTTTAATCTCCTCGATTTAAAACTTTTGCAACGGTCTTACTAGTATAATCATTGGACGAATATAAAATCAAACTATCAATTATGGTTTATAATTTGATTTTGCACATCAAAACAGAAAAATTACTTCGTAGATAAAAAAGATTTTAATCGATAGATAACATCAATTTCTACTGGATCAACATCATTTAAATCTGATAAATACAAAGAAGCCCAATCAACAACATTGATAAAATAAATAGCACGTTCAATTAAAGAATTACCCTCTGGTACCAATCTAAAAATATGAGGAGTTTTTGTTTTCAAATGATCAATGGAGAATTCTAAACGTAACTGATTTTTTGGATGTAAATCTTGAGAATCAAAAATCAACACTCCAGAACGCTCATCTGCTAATCCCCAACCCACAAGTTCATTGTGATTCATCTCAGGAATTACATGGTGATTACATAAAATTTTTGAATTTTCGTTGAATTGTTGACGTGCTCGAATAGCTACAGCTTCGTAATTTGATGCGGAATACATCAACACTAACTTATCCTTTAAAAAGGTTGCTAAATTTTTAGCTGTAGAGTGGATCTGGTCACTAAAACTAGATAAAATAAATTTAGAAGTTTGATAATTGTTTATAAAAGAATCATTAGTTAAACCCAATTGAAAGAAAATAGTCAACAATTGACCTATAGAAAAAGCCAATGCAGTTCTAGGAGGATTCCCACTTGGGATTCGCATACAGTCATAATTATTTGTCTCACAAAATTCAATCAAAGTCCCTCCTGAAGAAATACCTATCAAGAAAGCATTTAAAGCTTTTGCTTGATACATACAACTCAATGTTTCTTCTGTTTCACCAGAGTAAGAAGAACATATTACCAAGGTTGAATTATTAACGAACTTTGGTAATATATAATCTTGACAAACTATAACTGGTATTTGTAATTCAACGTCTAACCATTGAGCGACTAATTTTCCTCCTATTCCTGATCCACCCATTCCACATATCACTACATTATTGATTTTTTGGGTTGGTTTTTTTAAAGTATACCCAGAGGCAATAAGTAATGATTCTTCAATATTTTCAGGAAAAGAAGCTATTAAATCTCTCATAATCTATAAATAAGTTACGAAAATAATTTTTTTATTTTAAAAAACACTGATTATAAAACAAAAAAGCCCATTAAAAATGGGCTTTTCCTATTTAAATTGAAAAAAGACTATTCTTCGTCATCATCTGCATCAGCATCAGAACCTTTAGCAGCTCCTCTTGCCATTCTTACAGATACAACAACTGCATTTGAAGGCTCTAAAAATTTCAACCCATTAGACTCAATTTGTCCAACACGAATTGATTGACCAATACGCAACTTAGTAATTTCTAAAGTAATAGCTTCAGGTAGATCACATGGTAAACCAACTACAGTTAATCGGCGAAATACCTGTAATAACTTACCTCCGGCTAACACACCTCTTGAAGCTCCTGTCAAACGAACTGGTAAAGCAACTTTAACCGGTTTTGAATCATTTAATTCGTAAAAATCAACATGTTTTACAGCTCCCGTAATGTTGTCTTGTTGTAAATCTTGAATGATCGCTTTCGCAACTTTTCCTTCAACATCAATTTCAACTTGATAAACATCTGGTGTGAAAACTAATTTTTCAACGTCTATTTTTCTAACAGAAAAATGTACTTGAGTACCTTGCCCATAAAGAACACAAGGAACTCTTTCCTCTTTTCTTAATGCGCTAGCATCTTTTTTCCCTACGTTTGCTCTTAACAAACCGCTCAATTTTGATACTTTCATTATGAATTTATTTAAATTTTCCGCTAAATTACAAAATGTTTACTTATAGATTGATTATTAACTAAACTTTTAATAACATCAGCAAACAATAAATCAACAGTTAATACATGAATCTTTGGTGATGACTTTTTTAATGGAATTGTATCCGTTACATAAAGTGCTGTTAAATCTGAGTTTTCGATACGTTCATAAGCCGGTCCAGATAAAATAGGGTGTGTACAAAATGCACGTACACTTTTTGCTCCTTTTTGCATAAATAATGTTGCAGCTGCAGTAAGAGTTCCAGCTGTGTCACACATATCATCCACTAATAGTACATCTTTCCCCTCAACATCACCAATGACGGTCATTTCGGCAACTTCATTGGCTTTTTTTCTATGTTTATGACATAAAGCCAAACCAACATTAAAAACCTTTGCATATGAATTTGCCCTTTTTGCTCCTCCAGCATCTGGTGCAGCAATGATTAAATTTAAAGTTTTATTCAATTCCTCCATTAATGGTAAAAAAATTGTAGAACCATATAAATGATCAACTGGAACTTCAAAAAATCCTTGAATCTGGTCTGCATGTAAATCCATCGTGATGACACGATCTACACCTGCAGCCATCAGCATATTTGCAACTAATTTAGCTCCAATAGCAACGCGCGGTTTATCTTTTCTATCTTGTCGCGCAAATCCAAAATAAGGTATAACCGCAATTATTTTTCGTGCAGAAGCTCTTTTAGCGGCATCCACCATTAACAATAATTCAAATAAATTATCACTCGGTGGCATCGTTGATTGAACTAAAAACACATCCATACCACGAACAGTCTCTTCAAAAGATGGTTGAAATTCACCATCACTAAAACTCAGAACATTTACATCTCCAAGTTCAACCCCATAAGAATGGGCGATTCTATTTGCTAAATCAACAGATGCTCTTCCCGCAAAAATTTTTACTCCATTTGGCATAATATCTTCTTTAATACTCATGTCAAAATTAGAGGTAATTATTGAATTGATACTCGCTATTGAATAAATATTTTTTTTGTTAAACACATTATTTTTTTGTAAATTTATTATGAGTTCATTGAAAAACATTTTATTTCAAATCATGTGTTAATTATATACAATCAAAGCAATACTAGAAGCTTATATATTAACTAATTATTAATGATTTGAATATTTTTTGCTATTCACAATGGCTTTGGGAAAAGTCGTTGAGTTGTCAGTAAACGTGAATTCTTTCACACGTACTTTTAGTAAAAAAATGATCATGGCTAAGAAACAAAAAGTCTATGTATTAGACACGTCCGTGTTATTACACGACCATCATTCTTTGATTAATTTCAAAAAAAGTGATGTTGCTATTCCGATTACAGTATTGGAAGAGTTAGATAAATTCAAAGTAGGAAACGATATAAAAAACTTTGCAGCCCGAGAGGTGATTCGTTTCATTGATAAAATCGCAGGTAAAGGAAATCTTCAAGATTGGATAAAATTAGGACACGATTTAGGGAAATTTAAAATTTTACTTAATTCATCTCCAAAAGAAATAAATGCAGAATACATTTTTTCAGTAGGTAAAAACGATCATAAAATACTGAATGCTGCTTTAGTACTTAAAGAAGAAACAGGAAGTAAAGATGTAATTTTAGTAACTAAAGACATTAACTTAAGAATCAAAGCCAAATCATTAGGGCTTATATCTGAAGATTATGAAACAGGAAAAGTTGACGGTGAATTTTTAGAAGAAACATCTTACAATCAAATCGAAAACTTAGAATCAGAAGTTATTCGTTCCATCTATACGAAAGAAAGTATCCCCGAAGACGGAATTTTAGGAGATAAAAAAATTGCGAATGGATACTATATTCTTAAAAATGGGAAGACTTCTACATTAGCGTATTATAACCCAATCAATGATCACATTGAAAAAGTTGAAAAACCTTTTGTATATGGTATCAAAGCTAAAAATGCGGAACAAGCATTTGCACTACACGCATTGTTAAACAATGATATTAAACTTGTTGCATTGCAAGGCGTTGCTGGAACAGGAAAAACACTTTTAGCATTGGCTAGCGCGTTAGAAATGCACAATCAATACCAACAAATAATTCTAGCTAGACCTTTGGTACCTCTTTCCAACAAGGAAATTGGATTTCTTCCAGGTGATGCAAATGAAAAAATATCACCTTATATGGAACCACTTTGGGATAATTTAAAATTCATTAAATCTCAATTTGGAGAAAATGAGAAAAAGCATAAAGCCATTATTGAAATGGAAAAGGACGGTAAATTGATGATTACTCCTTTAGCGTTTATAAGAGGTAGAAGCTTATCTAACATTCTTTTTATTATTGATGAAGCACAAAACTTAACCCCACATGAAGTAAAAACAATTATAACAAGGGCAGGAGAAAACACAAAAATCATCTTTACAGGAGACGTGAAGCAAATCGATACTCCTTATTTGGACGAACACAGTTGTGGGTTGTCTTACATTATTGAAAAACTAAAAAATCAACCATTGTTTGCACAAGTCAAACTTGAAAAAGGAGAACGTTCAGAATTAGCGAATCTTGCAAATGAGTTATTATAAATTACTATTCCTCTGAAATTATTTGGGGGAATAGTTTTTTAAAAATCTAAAAAATCATCCAATGATCTTCTGTCTTTTTTGGTTGGTTTTCCAGTACCATTTTGTCGATATAAACTCTGGGAATCAACATAGAGTTTGAATTTTTCAATTTCCTCTAAAGGTGTAATATCTTCTAAATAATCTATTACCAATTTTGGACCAACTCTTTTATCGATTAAAGCTTTTATCTTGTACGTAAAGACTGCCGAGTTTTTTAATACGTGAATCACATCACTTACTTTTACATCTTTAGATGGTTTAACATCTAATCCGTTGATTCTAATTTTACCCTTAGCAATTAATTCTGTAGCTATGCTCCTCGTTTTTGTTAACCGAACAGACCAAACAAACTTATCTAATCGTATTGCCATAAAACGGAAAATTAATAGACACAAAAAACCTCAGCTTTAGAGACTGAGGTAAAAATAAATTTAATGAATTCCGGGAGCAAAATCTTTTGTGCCTAAATCATGCAACATTTTAGTATGCTCTTTCAACGCACCATAAAAAGTTTTGAAAGAAAAATAAGGCAAATTATATTCTTTTGCTGTTTTTTCTACAATTTTTGATAATTTTTTATAATGCATGTGACTGATATTAGGAAACAGATGGTGTTCTACCTGAAAATTTAATCCTCCAACATACCATGAAAACCATTTAGACTTTGGGGCGAAATTTGCTGTATTGTACAATTGACTAACAGCCCAATCTGCATCAACCTCACCAGATTCATTTGGTACAGGATACGTAGAAGAGGGAATTACATGAGCAGGTTGAAAAATTGCTGCTAATACTAAGCCAGCAATAAAATGCATACTTAAAAAACCAATAATAATTGCATACCAACTTAACGATGAAAACATCATCGGAAGACCTAAAATAATTGTAAAATAAACAACTTTTGTAATAATAATATTTCTGATCAATCGACTGTAGGTTATGTTTTGTGTTTTCAATAAATCCTGTCCATTAAATCGTTTTGCCTGAACAAAGTCTTTCACTGTACACCACATCAAGGTCATCAATCCATAAAAAAACCAAGCGTAAAAATGCTGGTATTTATGAAATTTTAATCGTTTTGCGTGAGGTGTAAATCGCATTAGAACACCAGGGTTTATATCTTCATCCATCCCTGTTACATTCGTATATGTATGGTGTAAAACATTGTGTTGAATTCTCCAATTTACATCAGAACCGCCCACTCCGTTTATAACTAAACCTAATAATTTGTTGACACGATCGTTCTTAGAATATGCTCCGTGATTCGCATCATGCATAATTGATAAACCAACACCAGCCATACCTAATCCCATAACAATCCACATCAAGAATGAAATCCATGTAGATGTGATGATTGTATTCATAAGAATAAAAGGCGTTACATAAAGAGCAATCATGAATATAGTTTTAACAACCATACCACCATTAGCATATCTAGATAAATTATTTTCTTTAAAATACTCTCTTACTCGAGTTTGGAGAGTTTTATAAAACTCTGCATTGTGATTCTTAGCGAACGTAACTGTAGGTAAACTCATAAGTTTTAAATAAAAAAACAAAGTTATGTGATTTTGACCTATTATTTATAAAAATAGTTAAATAAACAAACAAAAAATAGTTAAAAACTTTAAACAAGTGATAACTAATACTTAACAAAAACCAGGTGTGTTCATCAAATAAATTTCAACTATTTTTGTTTCAACAACATTAATTGATAGTATTGCAATTATTAATGAGTAAAAATTATTTCAAATTGCCACAAACACAAAGTAAAATGAAAAATTCACATAATTACTGCTTAGATTATTTCAATAGAAAAAGAGTCACTACTATAGAAGTTCAGATAGGTTCAGTAAAAATTGGTGGAACAAATAACGTTCTTGCTCAATCGATGACAACTACAGATACAATGAATACAATTGCATCTGTTGAACAATCAAAAAGAATGATCGATGCAGGTTGTGAATTAGTTCGACTTACTGCACCATCGAAAAAAGAAGCGGAAAATTTAGGAGAAATTAAACGTTTACTTAATGAAGCTGGATATAATAAACCGCTAGTTGCTGACATTCACTTTACACCAAATGCAGCAGAAATTGCAGCTCAACTGATTGAAAAAGTTCGAGTGAATCCAGGAAATTATGCGGACAAGAAAAAATTTGAAGAATTTGATTTTACAGAAGAAACATACAATAAAGAACTTAAACGAATAGAAGAAAAGTTTAAACCTTTGATTAATATTTGTAAAAAACACGGAACAACACTTAGAATAGGTACAAATCACGGTTCACTTTCAGACAGAATTTTAAGCAAATTTGGGGACACGCCTGAAGGAATGGTTGAATCTGCAATGGAATTTTTACGCATTTGCAAAAAAAACGACTTCCATAAGATCGTCATTTCTATGAAAGCAAGTAACACACTAGTTATGGTTCATGCCTATCGATTGTTGGTTAAAACGATGCATGAGGAAGAAATGTATTATCCCCTTCATCTTGGAGTTACCGAGGCAGGGGATGGTGAAGATGGTAGAATTAAATCAGCAGTTGGAATTGGTGCTTTATTAGAAGATGGTCTTGGAGATACACTAAGAGTCTCTCTTACTGAAGATCCAGAATTTGAAATACCTGTTGCAAAAAAACTAATAGAAAAAGCATCGCTTGAAAATGTGTTACATCTCAATGAAAATAACGAAATAACTTACAACCCTTTTGAGTACAATAGAAGAAAATCATCTAAAATCCATACGATAGGAGAAAAAAATGTTCCTGTTGTAATTGCTGATTTATCTTCAAAAAAAACAATTTCGCCCGCTAACTTTTTTGGATTCGGTTACAACTACAGTATTGAATTAGACAAATGGCATCTTCAAGATTTAGCTGCTGACTTCGTTTTTATTGGTGAGAATGAACTAGAATTTAAAGTACCTGGTACTCTAGGGGTAATTCAAAACTACTTTAGATGGAATGAATCGAGTAAACACAAACAAAACTATTATCCACTATTTTCGAGTGACGAAGAAATTTATGAAACCATTAATGTTCCATTTTTTATAGAGATAAAAGACACAAATATTCCTCTTGAAACTATCAAAAAAAATGCGAATGCAATTCTTTTACTAACAACAGATTACTCAAATAAAACACAAATCTATCGGAAAATAAGAGTAACACTCGACAAAGAAAACATACTTAACCCAATTATTTTAAAATACAACTACCAAATCGAAGACGAAGAAAAATTTCAACTCTATGCTTCAAGTGATTCAGGGAACCAATTTATAGATGGATTTGGTGATGGACTATGGATAACAGGGAATGCTTCAACTGTATTTTTAAACTCACTTTCATTCGGGATACTCCAAGCAACACGAACGAGAATATCGAAAACTGAATACATTTCTTGTCCATCATGTGGAAGAACATTATTTGATTTACAAGAAACTACAGCAAAAATTAGAAGTAAAACATCTCACTTAAAAGGAATAAAAATTGGTATAATGGGATGCATTGTAAATGGTCCTGGTGAAATGGCTGATGCAGACTACGGTTATGTTGGAACAGGTCCTGGAAAAATCCATTTATACAAAGAAAAAACAGTCGTTCGAAAAAACGTTTCAGAAAACGAAGCTGTAGATGCTCTAATTCAGTTAATTAAAGAAAATGGAGATTGGATAGAGCCTAAATAAAAGTTATTTATTTTCCTTTTTAAAAACATAAATTTGCGAACTATAACCGTAATTTTTAGCGTATAAATTTGATTTTAAACCATTTATAATACCATTAACAACAGATCCATTCTTATATTTCTCAGATAACATACTTACATAATAAGAATCGAACTTCATTGGAAGAATTTCAACACAATTCATTCCAAAGGACTTTAAAAGTAACTGTATACTATTCTCCTGAAAATGATAAAGGTGACGTGGAACATCATAAGCTGCCCAATAAGATTTATAAAACTTGGCATCCCAAGAATCCATGTTTGGAACCGCAATAAACAAGTAACCACCTGTTTTTAAAACCCTTACAATTTCTGAAAGATCTCTTTTTAAATGGTATACGTGTTCCAAAACATGCCACATAGTAATAAGATCTTTAGAATCAGAAGAAATACTTGTCAAGGTATCTAATTTTTCTAATGATAAATTAAACTGTTGATTCGCAAAACTTCTTGCATCTTCATCAGGTTCTAAACCTTGAATTTCGTATCCTTGAGTTTGAGCTAAATTTAAAAAATGTCCTGTACCAGCACCAATATCTAACAAGGAATTCCCTTTGGTGTAATTAGAAAGTAATTTTACTTTCTGTTTTAATGTGTAATTTCTTACAATTGAATAAACACGATTGATAATTCCTTTATTTGAAGAGGAGTGTGAAACATATTCCTCACTTTTATAATAATTACCAATAATAGATTCAGCTGGTATTGGATTTGTAAAATGAAAACCACAACTAGAACATTTCACAATAGTGAATTCCTCTTTTGTGATCATCCAATCTTTTAACGCTATAAATTCTTTAAATTCTGCATGTTCACAAACAGGACATGCATTTAATTTTTCTAATTGTTCCACGTGAAACTATCTCCCTAAATAAATTAATAAAACTGAAACATCACTAGGTGATATTCCGCTAATCCTAGAAGCTTGACCAATAGTTGCTGGTCGAATCAAATTAAATTTTTCGCGTGCTTCAAGAGAAATACTGAACAACTGTGAATAATCTATATCAAGAGGTATAGCTAATTCATCCAATTTATTCATTTTTAAAGCCATTTCTTGTTCTCGTTGTATGTAACCGTCGTACTTTATTTGTATTTCAGTTTGTTCCGAAATACTTTCGTGTATAGTATCAAAACTATTGATAACATTCAACACTTCAGAATCCATAGATTTAATATGATCCAAAGACAAATTAGGTCGAACTAAAATTGAAGTTAATTTAACTTGTTGAGAAATAGGAGTACTGTTTAATAATTCTAACACTGAATTAGCTTGAAAAGGCTTTATACCTGTAATTGATAAGTAGTTCCTTAACTCACTTACACCTTTAATTTTTGAATTAACTATTGCAAGCGTAGCATCGTCAACCATTCCAATTTGATGAGCTAATGGTGTTAAACGAATATCTGCATTGTCTTGACGCAATAAAATTCTGTATTCCGCTCTACTTGTAAACATTCTATAAGGTTCCTTAGTACCTTTTGTAATTAAATCATCAATTAAAACACCAATATATGCATCAGATCGACTCAAAATAAAAGGATCTAATTCATTAACTTTTCTGTGTGCATTGATGCCAGCCATCAAACCTTGACAAGCAGCTTCTTCATAACCTGTAGTACCATTAATTTGACCCGCAAAATACAAACCATTAATTAACTTAGTTTCAAGTGTATGCTTTAACTGAGTAGGGGGAAAGTAATCATATTCAATGGCATAACCAGGACGAAACATTTTAACATTTTCAAAACCTGGAATAGTTTTTAAAGCCTTTAACTGTATTTCCTCAGGTAATGACGTACTAAAACCATTTAAATAAATCTCAACTGTTTTCCATCCTTCAGGTTCAATGAATAATTGGTGTCTATCTCTTTCAGCAAAACGATTAATTTTATCTTCTATACTTGGACAATAACGAGGACCTGTACTTTTTATAGACCCATTAAACATAGGTGAACGATCAAAACCAGAACGTAAAACATCATGAGTATGAGTAGAAGTATAAGTAATGTGACAAGAATGCTGATGCTTTAACGCAGAAGTAGAAGAAGAATAACTGAACTTTGAAGGATTTTCGTCTCCGTGTTGTACTTCAAACTTTGTATAATCTAAAGACCTTCCATCCAAGCGTGGAGGAGTGCCTGTCTTCATTCTTCCTGCTTCAAAACCTAATTGAATTAAATCTTCAGTTATACCAGTAGAAGCTCTCTCACCTGCACGTCCACCACCAAATTGTTTATCTCCTAAATGAATTAAACCATTCAAAAAGGTACCGTTTGTTAAAATAACAGCAGACGAAAATATATTAATACCTAAACTTGTTTTGACTCCAATAATTGATGTTCCATCAACAATTAGACCAGTACACATATCTTGCCAGAAATCAACATTTGGATTTTGTTCCAAATAAAGACGCCATTCTTCAGCAAACAACATTCTATCATT
>CAMCQL010000043.1 GCA_945877005.1 Chryseobacterium gleum | reverse complement strand
GATAACTGCAATGCTGAAATAAGTGTTTGATTTCCATGCATCAAATCTACTTCTTCATCATTTGGTGGTGCAACTTTAAATATAATATCACATTTGTAAATTTCAGCTTTGTCAAAACAAATTTCAGCACCCGCTTCTGAATACTCATTATCTGAGAAATTTGCAGCTTTCCCACTTTGAGATTCAATACGAACACGATGACCATTAGAAACTAATAAAGAAACAGCATCAGGAACAAGTGCTACTCTTCTCTCTTGAAAAGTAGTTTCTTTCGGAATACCAATATATAAACTTCCTTTTTTTCTTTTTACCTCTAACATTTCAACTTGAGGCAATAAACCACTGTCTTTAATAAGTGCTTGTAAAATTTCAGGACTTGTCTTCATCTTTTAGTGTAATGATTCTACTTAAATCTTCATTTGCACGAAGATACACCCAAATTGTGTTAATTGGCAATAAATCTATAATTTTTTCAGGCCACTCAATAAAGCAAATGACATTCTTATAAATTAATTCTTCAATCCCGATATCCAAGGCTTCTTCTAACGAATTAAGTCTATACAAGTCTAAATGACAAACTCTCCCATAAAAAGGACTATTATACTCATTAATAATTGAATACGTAGGTGAACCTTCTAGAGATTCAATCCCCATCGCAAGCAAAACCGTTTGGGTAAAAGTAGTTTTACCCGCTCCCATCTCCCCTACCAATACTACAACTGAAGCATCATTTAATCGCTCTAACAAACTTAACGCAACAGGTCGTAGTTCGTCTAAACCATTCACCTTAAACTCCATTCGATTTTGGCTTTAATTCAACAAATGGTACCAGCATTTCTTCAAGTGAAACTCCGCCGTGTTGAAAGGTGTTCATATAATACTTCACAAAATGATTGTAATTGTTTGGATAAACAAAAAAATCGTTTTTTCGTGCAAATACAAATTCACTCGAAACTGAAGAATGGGGAAGGTGAATACTTTTCGGATCTCTTACTGCAAAAACATCTTTTTCGTTGTAACTCAAATTTCTTCCTACTTTGTACCTCAAATTAGAATTTGTAGCTTTTTCACCAATAATTTTGATTGAATTTGTAACTTTAACACTACCATGGTCAGTAGCAATAAACAATCTCGCTTTCATTTTAGCGATTTTTCTTACCATTTCCAAAAGAGGTGAATGCTCGAACCATGCAGCTGTTAAAGTTCTGTAAGCAGCCTCATCATCCGCCAATTCTTTGATAATATCCATTTCTGTTCGAGCGTGAGAGAGCATGTCTACAAAATTATACACAATCACATTCAAATCATTTGAATTTAACTGACTGAAAGAATCTACGAGTTTTTTTCCAGCCTCTAAATTTGTTATCTTGTAATAACCTAACTTACAAGTCTTTCCTAATCTCTTTAAATTCAATTCCAATAATTCCTTTTCAAAATTATTTCTTCCACCATCCTCTTCTTCTGTAGTCCAATAGTTAGGGTGCATTTTTTGAATTTCCAATGGCATTAAACCAGCAAAAAAAGCATTTCTAGCATAGTGGGTGGTTGTAGGTAAAATACTTAAGGCTATCTCTTCAGTCTGTACCGTAAAATAATTTGAGAAAATCGGTTTCAAAACCAACCATTGATCGTACCTTAAATTATCAATCAATAATACTACCGTCTTTTGTGACGGTAATTCAGGTGCGATTTTTTGTTTTATAAGGTGATGCAACATTAAAGGTGCTCCTGAAGTGTGAACTAACCAATCTGAATAATTATTTTCTACAAATCGCGCAAACAAATCATTCGCCTCTTTCTTTTGGGAGGTAAGCACCTCTGCCAATCCTGAATCTTGGCCCAACTCCAACTCCCAATATACTATTTTTTTATAGATCTCAATCCATTCCTGAATTGAATCACAATAATCAATCTGTTGCGCAAGAGATCTAAATTCTTGTTGGTAATTCGAATCTGTTTTTTGATGAATTAACGATTTTCCTTTTAAATTCTTTTTTAGACAAAGTAACAATTGATTAGGGTGGACTGGTTTGATCAAATAATCTGAAATCTTACTCCCAATTGCCTCCTCCATGATCGATTCCTCTTCACTTTTTGTAATCATTACAACTGGCAACGTTGCATTTAATTCTTTAATTTTCAGTAAAGCATCCAAACCAGAAAGGCCAGGCATATTTTCGTCTAAAAAAACAATATCATAGTTTGAACTTTGACTCATCTCTATAGCATCCGAACCATTGTTCGCAGTAGCTACAGAATATCCCTTTGACTCTAAAAATAGAATGTGAGGTTTCAATAAATCAATTTCATCATCAGCCCACAAAATTTTAGTTTGCATATCTTTATATTTTTAACTTTGAAAAACGTTTTAAAATTATTCAATTGAGACCAATATTTCATAGAAATAACAAAAAGAAAATTTTTAATGATCCAGTTTATGGTTTTATTTCGATTCCTTCAGACTTAATTTTCGATCTAATCCAACATCCCTATTTTCAACGTTTGAGAAGAATTTCTCAACTTGGACTCACAAATCTAGTGTATCCTGGGGCTTTACATACTCGTTTTCATCATGTGATTGGAGCAATGCATCTTATGACCAATGCAATTGCCACCATTAGACGTAAAGGGCACGAAATAACACCAGAAGAAGAACAAGCAGTTCTAATTGCAATTTTATTACACGACATCGGTCATGGTCCTTTTAGCCATACATTAGAACACGATTTAATTCACAACGTAAGCCATGAATCCATTTCTAGCTTTTTTATCGCACGATTGAACAAAGAATTCAATGGAGAATTGGAACAAACGTTGAAGGTCTTTAGCAATACCTATCCAAAAAAATTCTTACACCAACTTGTTTCTAGTCAACTTGACATGGATCGCTTGGACTACCTTAATCGTGACAGTTTTTACACGGGTGTTTCGGAAGGTAAAATAGGCTCTGATCGGATTATTGAAATGTTAAATGTAAAAGATGGTGAATTAGTTCTTGAAGAAAAAGGTATTTACTCTGTTGAAAAATTTATAGTTGCAAGAAGATTAATGTATTGGCAAGTGTATCTTCATAAAACAGTTGTTTCTTCTGAAAAAATGCTCATTCGAATTATTCAACGCGCGAAAGAGCTCTCTGCTCAAAACATTGAATTATTTGGATCTCCAGCATTCCTCTTCTTTTTAGAAAAAAAAATTGAACATTCAGATTTTATTTCCGAACCTCATATTCTTGAGAAATTTGCAGAACTAGATGATTACGATGTACTAAGTGCAGTTAAAGTATGGCAACAACATTCAGATAAAGTATTATCACTACTCTGCAAAAAGCTTATACAAAGAGAATTATTTAAAATTGAAATATCTAAAGAACCTTTTGATATCGTAAGAATTAAACATGAAAAAGGGATTATTCAAGAAAAATATAATTTAAACGAAAAAGAAGTGGAATATTTTATTTTTCACGATAAGTTAATAAACAACGCTTACAACAAGAAAAAAGAAAAAATCAATATACTGATGAAAAACGGAAGTTTACTTGATATCTCCAAAGCATCCGACAATTTAAATATTTCTGCTCTTGCTCACCCGGTAGAAAAATATTTTTTGTGTTACCCTAACTAATTCTATAAAATGAACAAAACCGCAATAGTCATTGGCGCAAGTGGACTTGTAGGCCAAGAATTGGTTCAACAACTGATTACAACTGATGAATACAATTGCATCAAGTTATTTGTTCGAAATCCTTTGCGCTATGCTTCACCTAAAGTAGAAATTTATGTTGTAGATTTTGATCAATTAGATGAATGGCGAGATAAGTTAATTGGTGATTCAATCTTCTGTTGTTTAGGGACCACATTAAAGAAAGCAAAAACAAAAAAAGAGCAGTTCAAAATTGATTACACTTACACTTTATCAATTGTCAAAGAAACCTTAATAAATGGTTGTTCTACAATCGTTTTAGTTTCTTCTTTAGGGGCAAACTTAAAATCAACAAATTTTTACCTTTCCACAAAAGGAAAACTAGAAGCTGCACTTTCCGCATTGAATCCTGAACATTTCTTTATTTTTCAACCTTCTATATTGGAAGGCAATAGAAAAGAAAAAAGACCTTTTGAACAATTAGCACTGAAAATAATGCGTGCATTAGGGAAATTCAAATTCATGAAAAAATATGCGCCAACTTCTATCGTTACATTGTCCCAAAAGATGATTCATTCCTCTTTTTTAAACACCAAAGGGACAACAATCATCGAAAATATTCATTGAAAGACCGTAGTTAAAACCCCTAACTCATCGTTGAATTTTTAAACCGAATCAATTTATAACTTTTGCGACCGTCTTTGAATTAAAAAACACACTCTAAATTAAAATTCGCTATCGGTACTAAAATAAGTTTTGAATTGTTAATAAATCATTGATTCGAACGTTAGATTTGATTTCTTTCGTGATTTTTTTTTATTTTCTTTGTGTCTGAATAGCTACGCGAAAATTACGGATGAAAAAATTTAAAAATTTAATCTTTTACATTACTACGATTGGTTTTTTCTCGTATGCCATTTACTGGATTATTATTTTCGGATCAAGATTAGAATTAGGAAAAAAAATAAGATTACCCGTTGCATCTAACTCTCAATGGACGGAATTCAAAAAAACGCTGTTTCACAATTTAGAACATCCTTTAGCGATTCTTTTAATTCAAATTTTAACAATCATTCTCGTTGCACGTTTTTTCGGTTGGTTTTTTAAGAAAATTGGACAACCCACAGTAATCGGAGAAATTTTAGCGGGTATACTTTTGGGACCCTCTTTACTCGGATTGTATTTCCCTGAATTTTCATTGGCATTATTCCCTAAAGAATCACTAGGAAATTTACAGTTTTTAAGTCAAATAGGCCTAATTCTCTTCATGTTTGTGATTGGGATGGAGCTCGATATTAAAGTGCTAAAAAACAAAGCAAACGATGCAGTAGTTATTAGTCATGCGAGCATCATTATCCCATTTGCATTAGGAATGGGCTTGGCTTATTTTGTATATGATTCATTTGCCCCTGAAGGCACCCAATTTATTTCCTTTGCACTCTTTCTGGGGATCGCAATGAGTATTACAGCATTTCCTGTGCTGGCAAGAATCATCCAAGAACGTGGGATGCATAAAACAAAATTAGGAACTGTAATCATTACTTGTGCCGCAGCAGACGACATTACAGCGTGGTGCATTTTAGCAATTGTAATCGCAATTGTAAAAGCAGGTTCTTTTGTAAGTGCACTTTACACAATTGCATTGGCGGCAATTTACGTGTTAGTAATGTTAAAATTGGTTCGTCCATTTTTAAAACGAATTGGTGATGTCAACGCTGAAAAAACTCACTTAACTAAATCAATTGTTGCAATTTTTTTTATAACCCTTATCTTTTCATCTTGGGCAACAGAAGTCATAGGAATCCATGCTTTATTTGGTGCATTTATGACAGGTGCAATTATGCCTGAAAACACTAAATTCAGAGATATCTTTATTGAAAAAGTGGAAGATATTGCATTAGTATTATTACTTCCTTTGTTCTTTGTATTCACAGGACTAAGAACACAAATTGGATTATTGAATGATATTTATCTATGGAAAATCACTGGAGTAATAATCATGGTTGCAGTAGCAGGTAAATTCATTGGAAGTGCACTCGCTGCTCGTTTTGTAGGTCAAAACTGGAAGAATTCATTGATCATTGGAGCGTTGATGAATACACGTGGTCTAATGGAACTTGTTGTACTAAATATAGGTTATGACTTAGGAATTCTAACTCCCGAAATCTTTGCAATGATGGTCATAATGGCGTTGGTCACAACTTTCATGACAGGACCTGCGTTGGACTTTATCGAATGGGCCTTCAAAAAAGTATCCAAAAACACATTGGGTATAACTGAAGACTCCGTCAATTTTAAAATTTTAATCTCTTTTGGAAATTCAGAAAGAGGCAGGGCTTTACTTAGACTTGCTAATAGTTTTGTGAAAAAATTAAATACAAAAGCTGAAATAGCTACGATGCACTTAGCTCAAACCAGTGAAATTCATCAATTCAACATCAAAGATTATGAAGAAGAGATAATGTCTCCAATTATTGATGAATCAAAACTATTAAAACAACGTATTACCCCTATTTTCAAAGCATCGAACGATATTAATACAGATATTTTCGAAGAAGGTAACAAAGGAGGTTACGATTTATTATTGATAGGTATTGGTCAATCGATCTATGAGGGAAGTTTTTTAGGGAAAGTTTTAGGATTTACAACAAGTATTATGAGTCCTGAGAGACTCAAAAACAAACTTACAGGAAAAGAAAAATTATTCGACAAATCACATTTTGATGAAAGAACACGCGAGATTTTAACAGGATCAAATATACCTGTAGGAATTCTAATTGAAAAGAAATTAACGAAAATAGAACGTATTATTATACCTTTCTTGACAGAGTCTGATATTCAATTAGTGAATTATTTTCAAAAATTAATTAACAATGCAGAAGCTCGTATTACACTTGTAGATATCAATGGTTACATTCAATCCAATGACGAACTGAATGAACGCCTTAAATTAATCGCTGAATACGTCCCTGACCATTTAGAAATACTTAAAGAATGGGAAATTGAAAAAAAATTAATTAATAACTATGATTTAATGATGGTAAGTATTGAAAGCTGGGAGTCTTTAGTAGTTGAAGACGAAGAATGGTTAAACAATGCTCCTTCCACATTGATTATCAAACCTTAGTTCTCCCCAAATATGTAAAAAAACAAGCATGAATACATACAGTCGTACCTTATTTATTCTTGCATTAAGTGTTTTTTCATCATTTAATCTTTCTGCACAGACCATCCAGCTGGACATTGAACACCTTTCACCTATTTCAACAAAACAGTTGGGCTCCGACTACCTAATTCCTAATTTTTCAGGAATGGAATTAGAAGGACACAAACCCTTTTTAGAAAAAACCATCGAAGTAGCTGAACGTGAGACCTCTATAATCAAATGTAAGGTTCTACAAAAAACAATCTTATCAAAAGAAACATCTTTCTATTTTTCTTCCAATGGAATTGAAATACCTACAGAAGTATCTTTTGAATCAAAAATCAGTAACACTAAAAAAGAACTCCACTTTAAACTCTTTCCATATATTCAAGAAAATAATCAATTTTACAAAATCGAAAAACTTTCACTTGAACTTTCACCAAACCTTGTTAAAAAGAAGCGCAGTTCAAATTTTGCATCAAAATCAGTTTTTTCAAATCCTTCCGACACTTGGATCAAACTTGCTATTTCAAAAGATGGAATTTATAAAGTTACTTACCAAGATTTATTGAATTACGGAATAAATACAGCCAATCTTTCAAAACAACACATTCATATCTATGGAAATGCGAGTGGAAGATTGCCTGAACAAAACAACCTACCTCGTCCTGATGATTTACAAAATAATGCTATTTTCATTTCCCCTTCCATTGGTACAACTTTCTCAAAAGAAGATTACATATTATTTCATGCCTATGGGGCAAGTCGTTGGAAAAATAAAGACGGAAAATTTTATAGAGATTTAAACATCTACAATGATGTTTCTTATTATTATTTAAGAATTTCGTCCTCTGAAACACCAAAGAGAATTCAGTCCTACCCTACTTACTCAGTCTTCACCAAAACAACCAATGAATTTGATTATTACGATATCATTGAAAAAGAAGACCATTCATTGATCAATGCGGGCAAACGATGGTATGGAGAGATTCTTGATATTGAATTAGAGAAAAACTATCAATTTAATTTACCCTCCACTACAACAACCGAAAGTAATTTTCAATTTTCATATGCAACCAACGCAAGAAGTACAGGGAATTCTATTGAAGTATTTAACAACCAATCTCGACTCCTATCTTCTGAAGTTAGTTCTATTTCCACTGATTACATTCGTTCTGAATCCAACTTCAAACTTCCCAACAAAGGGATCAGTTCAATACCGCTATTAGTTCGCTTCAATCGGAAAAACTCTGCAGTTGCGCTTCACATTGATAAAATTGAATTAAATACCCGATGTAAAATAACATATCCTAATTTTCAATTACGCATCCGAGATTTACAAACAGTTTTAACCAATTCAACTACGAAATTTGAAATTGTTAATGCAACAAATGAACTTATGGCTTGGGATGTGACTTCACCGTATGAATGTCTTATGGTTCCACTCCAATCACAATCTTCCTCTAGTACATTTATTTTACCTACTGATACATTGAGAGAAATTGTTCTTTTTCAACTAAAAGACATTTATTCACCTCAATTCACAGAAAAGGTTTACACTCAAAATCTACATGGTTCCGACTATGCGAATCTTCTGATTATTACCCTGAATGAATTTAAAAATCAAGCTCAAGAGTTAAAAAACATCCATGAAAACCAAGGTACAAAGACACAAATTATAGTACTAGAAGAACTTTTTAACGAATTTTCTTGTGGGATACAAGATCCTACTGGAATCAAATGGTGTGTTAAAATGTTTTACGACCGTTACAAAAACGATCCTGAGAGACAATTGAAAAACGTATTACTTTTCGGCGATGGAACTTTTGACCCAAAAAACAGAGCAAATTCAACTTCCCACAAAATTGTGACGTATCAATTTGACAATTCAGAAAACCATATAGACGCAATGGTATCCGATGATTATTTTGCGTTATTGGATGACGACGAGTCAATTTCTGGAATGGATGATGTAGATGTTGGGATAGGAAGAATGCTTGTATCCACCAATGATCAAGCAATGCAATTAATTGAAAAAATAAAGACATATATTAACCCTACTGAAAAAAATGTGTTTGGTGATTGGCGAACTAAAATCGTTCAAATAGCAGATGACGAAGAAGATGGGTGGTTCATCTTAAAAGATGCCGAGCCACAATCTGCATATATATCCACCAATCATCCTGAAATAGTGATTGATAAGATTTATTGTGACGCTAGCAAACAAGTCCTTGGAAGTGGAGGTGAACGTTACCCTGATGTTGTTTCAAAAATTAATTCAACCATTTCAGACGGATGTTTAATTATGAATTATACAGGTCATGGAGGTGAATCAGGAGCTGCGGAGGAACGAATTATTTCATTACCCCAAATAAGTAATTGGAAAAATTCTCCTAAACTCCCTCTATTTGTTTCCTCGACATGCGAATTTACAAAATACGACAACCCTGATAAATTATCAGCAGGAGAACTGATTTCATTGCTGCCTGACGGAGGTGCGATTGCGCTAATGACAACTACGCGACCAGTTTTTTTCAGTGTCAACACCCTGACTGGAATCAGCTTCTATCAATCTGTTTTTGAACGAGACGAAAACAACCAACCACTTACTTTTGGTGAAATCATCAGACGAACAAAAAATTTAGCTGGTTCAAGTAACAACAAACGAAGTTTTACATTAATAGGTGATCCTGCACTTCAAATTGGTTTGCCTAAAGAAAAAATCAGTATCGATAGTATCAATAAAACAGCAATCGCGAACTTTAATGACACACTTAAAGCATTAGATCTTGTTGAAGTAACTGGAAAAATTAATTCGACGCTTGCTTCAAAACTCACAGATGGTGAAATTCTACTCACAATATATGATAAACCAATGCAAGTTGCTACATTGGGACAAAATTCAGATTCACCAGTCATTCCATTTACCACTCAAACTAGTTTACTTTTTAAAGGGAGAGCATCCTTAAAAAATGGAAGATTTAAACTTCGATTCAAACTACCAAAAGACCTAAATTACTCTTACGGAGCAGGGAAATTTGCAGTGTACGGACAAAATGAAATTACGGATGGATTGGGTGTTAACAATTCAATCGTAATCGGAGGAATTAATAACCTTACTGAAAAAGATTCAATAGGTCCAACACTACTGGCCTATTTGAATGACCCCACTTTTATAGATGGTGGTATGGTCAATGAATCTCCAACTTTGTATATTGAACTGAAAGACAGCAATGGAATAAATATTTCAACCAATGGAATCGGGCATTCAATAACAGGTGTTTTAGATGGCGAAACGAGTCAACTGATTGAATTTAACAACTATTACACTTCAGACCTAAACACCTATCAATCAGGGAAAATAAACTATAGATTTTCACGAATCACACCAGGAAAACATCAACTAAAATTAAAAGCTTGGGATAATTTAAACAATTCATCTTCTTCAACCATCAACTTTCACGTCAGTGAATCAACAAAAATTGATGTGCAACGATTAATCAATTACCCCAATCCATTCACAAGCAAAACAACATTTTTATTTGAACACAACCAAACAGGTAGACAAATCAATACACGGTTACAAATTATGACGATTACAGGAAAAGTAGTTCAACAGTTCGAAAAAACACTAACACCAACAACGAATTTAGTTAGTATTGATTGGGATGGAAAAGATGAATTTGGAGATCAACTTGCAAAAGGTGTTTATGTTTATCGACTTATCATAACTAATAACAACAATGAAACTGTTGAAAAAATAGAAAAATTAATTTTATTATAACAACAACACAATAAATCTTATTTCTTTACGTTTATATTTGTAGTATTGAATAAAATTCATAATTATGACAAAAAAACTTACCCTAATTATTCTTTTAATTGCAAGTTCTTTTTCTTTTGGCCAATCTGGTGTAACCTCTAACCAACTCCAATTGAACGCTATTACTACTTCAATGCCTTTTCTAAGCATTAATCCAGATTCACGATCAGGAGCTTTAGGCGATGCCGGAACAGCATTAAGCGCAACTGCAAGTTCAATTTATTGGAATACTGCAGCTACCGCTTTTTCAAAAAAAGGAGGTGAAATAGGAATTTCATATGTTCCTTGGCTACGTCAACTTACCAACGATATTCACTTATCCTACCTGTCAGGATACAAAAGAATTAGAGAACGTCATGCAATTTCAGGTGCGTTGAGGTACTTTAGTCTAGGTGAAATAACTTTTACTGACAATAGTGGTCAAGTATTACGAAACGACAAACCCTCTGAATTTGAATTAGCTGC